>JAIVJN010000379.1 GCA_020200025.1 Acidobacteriota bacterium
CAAGGGTGCGCGTCAAGGAGTGGACGACATTGGTCGTGAGCTTGGGGTGCAATACGTTGTCGAAGGCAGCGTGCGTCGATCGTCCGGGCAGGTCCGGATCACGGCACGGCTCGTCAACGTGATGGATCAAACCGACCTGTGGACGGAGACCTACGAGCGATCGCTCGCGGACATCTTCGCGATTCATCGCGACATCGCGGCGCGCGTCAGCCGCTCGCTGGCCCTGGAGCTGCTGCCCAACGAGCAGCGGGCAGCAGGCCCGCGCCTGTGGACCACCAACCCAGCGGCCTACGAATCGTACTTGCTCGGAATCTTTCATTCGGTTCCTACGGAAACGAGCGCGAAGAAGAGCATCGAGTTCTTCGAGCGAGCCATTCGGCTCGATCCGGGATACGCGCCCGCCTACGCCAAGCTGGCGTATTCGTACCACTTCCTGGCGAGCAGCAATCTGATGCCGGATCGAGAAATGTACCCGAAAGCGCGCGACGCGGCCCTGCAAGCCCTCGCGCTCGACGACACACATGCCGGAGCGCACGGGGCGCTCGCGTTCGTGAAGTGGAGATTCGACTGGGATTGGTCAGGGGCCGAAAAGGAATTTATTCGCAGCCTTGAGTTGGACGGGAACCACTCGGGCCATGGCTTTGGGCTCTTCTTGTACTCGACTGGCCATTTCGACGAGGCCATCTCCCAGATGGAGAGGGCTCAAAGCCTCGATCCTCTCGATTTTCTCACGAAGTGGAATCTCGGCAGAGTCTTCCATACCGTGCATCGATTCGATGCCGCAACGGCGCAGTTCCGGCGCGCGCTCGAAATCCGACCGGAGCATCCGTGGCCGTATTCGGGTATCGGCGTGGTTCTGCTGGAGCAGGGTCGGAGAAGCGAGGCCATCACGGAGCTCGAGAGAGCGAGGCAGCTTGGCGAACGAGATCCGAATGTGATTAGTAAACTTGCGTATGCCTACGCAAGGATCGGGAATAGAAGCGCCGCGGCGCGAGTGGCGCGCGAGCTGGAGAGCGCTGGGGATGGAAACGCCCCGGGGTATCACATTGCGTTGGTCCATCACGCGTTGGGCCGCACGGAGGCTGCCCGGGCGTGGCTGGAAAAGGCCTACGCGGCGCGCGATGACACACTCGTCTACCTGAAGGTCGATCCCTTGTTTCAGACATTCCGCTCCGATCCTGGCGTCCAGGATCTGATTCGCCGTATCGGGATTCCCTGAACCCGAGGCTGCGCATCACGCCGCAGGTGCGCGGTCCGTCGGCCGCCGGCGCGTGCTCCCTCCACGGCACACAGACCCGCCCTGCGCATGCGACTGCCGAACCACTCGACTCTGGTGCGCGTAAACGCACGGGCCGCCCTAAGTGTCAGCCAGGGGCATGCAGCACGAGCGAGTGTTTCGAGAGGCGCCCGGGCAACAGGATCGACCCGCCGACGACACTTCATCCTGCCTTGCAGAAATCCGTCAGCTATAATCCGCGCTCATCCGGCCGGGGTGGGCACGGCCAAGGGTTCCGGTCCGGCCCGATTTGAAAGGAGCCTCAGTGAGCATTTCGCTTCAGACATCGGGAGTCCATCACATCACGCTCCGTTCCACCGACCTGCAGCGGTCCCGGCGATTCTATGTCGAGACGCTCGGTTTCCCGGTCGCCCTTGAGGCGCCGAATCTGGTCGTCACGCTCGCCGGCGCCACTGCGGTCGTGCTTCGAGGCCCGGACGAACGGACGCCGACCAGCGATGTCTTCAACCCGTTTCGGGTAGGCCTCGATCACGTCGCACTGGCGTGCGCCGACGAGACGGAGCTGGAACGCGTCGCCAGCGCGCTGTCACAAGCCGGGGTCGAGAACACCGGGGTCAAGATCGACCCGACCCTCGGCAAGAAGTACATCGCGTTCAAGGACCCTGACCGAATTGCGTGGGAGCTGTACATGGCGTGACCGGGGTGCTATTGGCTGCAGCGAACGCCCGGCACTCGTCAGCACCGCCGGATCACGCGCCCCCAAGCGCAGCGACAACGGCTATGGATTGACGCTGGGCCCTCCTCTTTCAGGATATCGAAGAAGGGCGCGTGAATCTGGGGTAACACAAGGTCAAGTGTGAGCTGTGGGAATCGGCGATGCTCACGCAGCTGATCGCCATCAAAGCCGGCGCTTCGGACCCGACGAGCCCCACCACCAGCACCCCGTCTCGCCCTCCCGAGCGCTAAACCTCCATGCCGATTCGGCGGCGACGCGTCACTGGCGCGACTCGGCGCGGGACCGACTCGGCGCGAACCGAGTAACAGAAGAACGCGGGCCGAGTCGAAAATAGTTCGATCGAGCGCCCGGCGGCAAAGTCGGCAGGCGTCGGAGCCGCTCAGGCGTCCGCCGAAGCACGCTCGCGCACCCCGAGTGAGCTCACCAGCGCCCGAGCGTGCGCCAGTGACGCCGAGACTCGGCGCGCTGCACGCGGGCCTCTCGGGAATACTCCCCGTGCTGCCAGCGCGCCCGCCGGCTGCGCTCGAGCCCCTCGGGCGTTCGGGGCCCGGTACTCTTTCCGCCGTGGAACCGACAGCGTCCATTGGGCATCGCCGGGCCTGCACATCGAGTCTGGCGCCTCGTCTTCGCACCGCACCGCGCGGCCCTGGTGAAATCGCCCGGCGGATTGTCATTCCTTAACCACCCGCGTCGCGGCACATGGGGTTCATCCGCGATCGTCGCCACCCGACCCCCTCCCCCCGGTCTCCACCGTGCCGACCACGGCCTGGCCGCCGTTCTCGACCGTCACGCGCTCGACCCTAAGCCACTCTCCCTTTGGCGCACCGGCGCGTGCTAATTGCCGCGATGATCTTGCAGTTTCCGACCAGGGGAAACGCACGCGTGTCCTGCTCGAAGAACAGACTGGCGACGTTCGCCGTGAACATCCCAATCACGCCGATCGCGGTCGAGCACATCGCGGACGGCCTGGTAGGCGGTCGAGGGGAACTCCGTCTGCATCATCAACTCGGCCAACCGCGTGATCGCGGGATCGACGAGCTCCGCCATTCGCAGCGCCGCCGCCTTCTGGACCTGTGGGGCCGCCCCGCCGTGGTAGTGGCACACGGTGCCGCCGAGAATGGGCGCACGCTGACACCGCGCACCCTGGCGGTTGCCGCGGTGCATTGCCGGCGATCGTCCATGGGGTGCGCGCCGTCCATGGGGTCACCCTTGGCGGGCGCATCAGGCCCGCGCCTCTGGACCACCAACCCGCAACCTGTTCGGCCGCACCAGCCATGGAAGCCTTGATATGGCATTACAGCTACGGTAAGCCCAAGGAAATGGTGGCACATAGCGGCGAAGTCAAAGGTGGTGGTCGTATTGCCATCTACCTCCCGCGCAGTGGCCGCGAAACCGAGGCGGAGGAATGATCGCCGTGATGGACGCAACACTCGAAAAGGAATTATTGATGCCATCGAAGGTCTCACGCCGCGCCCAGCGCTCAGTCGCCCGGATCCAACCGGGACCCGAGCAGAGCCGCATCGTCCGACATCCTAATGGTGCTTTCGACGTGCACCTGAATGGAGAACGCATCGGGGCAGCTGTGCAGCAAGCGCTGAGAGACGCGCAGAGCCCCTGGGTGCTTGTCGACCACACCATTGATGAGGACGGTGTCGAGTGGGTGCGGTTCCGTCGGGGCCCGACCGGCGATGATAGGCGCTCCCCCAAGGCGATCGATGTCATCGGGCGAAAATGCCGCTAGCCCGAGTCGGTCGTAGAGGATTCGATCGGCCTCGTTCAAAAGGTCGGTGGCCGCATCTCGTAGACGGTACGCCTCAACGATTTGCTCATGCACTTGTTGCCGAAGCGACTCTGGCCCTATCGGAACCGGAATCGAGGCAAGATGCTTCGGCTCAACCTGAGAGATCGTGCCTCCGTAGGCTTCTTTAGCGATGAGTTCCTGGCCGATCTGTGTTCTTAGGAAGGCGTACAGGTAACCGCTTTCAATGTCGCTGGGCTCGATCCGAATAACGTGGTCGCTGATAGCGCACTTGGCGAGCAGCCTACTAACGTAGAGAACGTTGCCAATCGCTCTGCGCAGGGAGAACACGCCGATGGCCTTCAAATTCCTTTCGCGTCCGGAAGCCAAGCAGCGCATTTTCCGCATCGACCTGGCGCAGGCCGCCGCGTCGAAGAAGGGTGCGCGGGCGGTCGTCGTCACTGCGGAGGCGAAGCGCCTCACCTACTTCTGGAATGATGCCGGCGGCGACTGGCGCTTCCACACGCGGGCGCACGCGCCGCTGCAGACGCCGGTGGTGACGCCCGAAGGGACGCTCGGCTTCCCGTGGTCGCGCCGACAG
>JAIVJN010000151.1 GCA_020200025.1 Acidobacteriota bacterium
CAACTACAACTCGATGCAGTTGACGTTGAGCAAGCGGTACTCGCACGGCTTCACGGTCACGAGCAATTACGCGCTGTCGAAAGTCGAGGGCGACTTCGGCGATTCGGTCATTCCGTACACCATGGTCCAGGATCCCGCGTTGTTGTGGGGACCGCTCGATCAGGATCACCGCCATCGGTTCACGACCTCGTGGGTGGTAGACCTGCCGGGCGGCCGCATGGAAGGACCGCTGAAGTGGGTTCTCGGCGGCTGGCAGTGGACCGGCGTCATGCAATATCAGACCGGCAATCCGTTCACCATTCTCAGCGGCCGGGACAACTCGCTCGATGGCATCGGCGGCGATCGCGCCAAACTGACGGGGGCCAGCACCGCACCGCCGGCTGGTTCGGCTCGGACGGTCTGGTTCAACCCGGCTGCCTTTGCGGTGAACGACCTCGGCACGTTCGGCGACGTCCCGAAGGGCTATCTGTACGGACCGTCGCTGCACAGCTGGGATATGGGGCTGTTCAAGAACTTCCGCATGAACACCGACATGAATATCCAGTTCCGGGCGGAGTTCTTCAACGTTTTCAACCAGGTGAACTTCGGCCTCCCGGGGACCAACGTCAGCGGCGGCAGCTTCGGATCGATCACGGCCACGGACGGGAACTTCGGCGATCCGCGCATCATCCAGTTCGGCTTGAAGTTCGTGTTCTAAATATGAGACCAGCACTTCGAGTTTCGATCGTCGTCATCACACTCTGCACTCTCGTCCACCCAAAGCCCGTCCACGCACAGCCCGTCCGCGCAAAGGAGTGGAAGGTATTCTGCCTGCCGGAGAAGCACCTGGACGTCGGCTGGTCATACTTGCCGGCCGACGCCCTCGATCAGGGCTACCCGGGTTCGGTGGAAGAGTTCCAGAACTTTTCGCTCGCCAGAGCCATCTTCATCCGCGATCACACGAACCAGAATCCCAGCGACGCACGGTACCGCTATCCTCCCGATGCGCGGTTCCGCTGGTTCGTGGACGCCGCCTGGCAGATCGAGCAACTGCAAAAGTACAATCCGCGGCTGATTCCGAAGCTGCGCCAGCTCATCAACGACGGCGAGTTCAGTTACAACCCGATGTACGCCAACCTGCACACCATGATGCTCGGTCACGAGCAATTAATGCGCTCCATGGCATACGGCCGGGTCCTGGAAAACAACGGCTTCCGCCGCTCCTACGTTGCCAGCGCCAGCGACGCGTTTTCGGTCGGCTGGGGATACGCGTCGATGCTGGCCTCGGCGGGCATCAAGTATTTCATCAAGGCGACTTCGTATACGGGTCCGTCGGTCACTCCCGGAATCACCGACGGCATGGTTCAGCCCGCGCCGCTTTTTCGTTGGGTGGGGCCGGACGGCAAGAAGGTGCTCTTCTTCTACTACGGCCGCTACTACGAGATGGGCGGAAACCACGGCGAACCGCTGAACGAAGCTATAGTCCGAAGCAACGTCGAGAAGTATGAGAAGTTGAGCCGCGAGGGGAAGTGGCCATACGATGCCTTTCCACTCTTTGGTTCCGACGCGGATTGGGGGATACCCGACATGGACAGCTCGAAGTTCATCCGGGAGTGGAATGAATCGAATCCCTCAATCCGGCTCAAGATGGCCACGCCTGAAGAGTTCTTTGAATACATCGAAGCGAATTTCGCGGACAAGGTCCCGGATGGCGTGACCGGCGGTTGGGGCGTCTCGCATGACGTGGAGGAGAACACGTTTGCAAAACCTGGCGCGCGAGCCAGAGCCAACGATCACGCGCTTCTGGCCGCCGAGGCGTTCAGCGCTCTCGCGGCGCTTCGGCATGGAACGGTGTATCTGGCCGATGAGCTGCGGCAGGCCTGGTTAAAGCAGGTGGTGTACCACGAACACTCGTTCGGCTACCTGAACACAGGACCGAGCCCCGAGAGCCTGCGACAGTATGCCTGGAAGAACCGCCTCACCGAGCAAGTGCGTGACTTCGCAGCGTCGGTTCTCGGGCCAGCGATGAATAGTATCGCCGCGCAGGTCTCGAGCGAGGGCGAGCAGCGCATCGCGGTTTTCAATTCGCTTTCCTTTCCGCGAACCGGATTGGTCGATGTGCCGCTGTCGGACAAGATGATTCCCGGGCAGGTCCGCGTCGTGGATGTCGACACGAAGCGCACCATGCCGTCGCAGGTGTGGGATTCAGGGGGCAGAAGAGTGGCGCGGTTCATGGCCGCGCCGGTTCCGGCCGTCGGCTACAAGAGCTTCCGGATAGAGCAGGGGAGTGATTCCTCGAGCGTGCCCGTCCGGGTGGACGCGGCGGCGCGCACGCTGGAAAACCAGCTCTATCGGGTCACGCTCTCGGCGGACGGCTCGATCGCGAGCGTCTTCGACAAAGAAGTGAAAGCCGAGCTTTTCGATGCGACTGGTTCTTTGTCGGGCAATCAGTTCATCTTCAAAGACGACAATTGGCGCGATCATTCGCCCAAGGCAGCCGCAATCACGGTGGAGAACGCCGGATCGATTGGTTCGAGCCTGAAGGCCGAATCGCCGCCGATGGGGATCTTTCCGCGGATCACGCGAAGCTATACCTTGTGCGATGGCCAGAAGCGTCTGGAGATCAGGAACAGTTTCACCAAGGAGCCAGGCACGAGCAACTCCGCGGAGACCGTATTCTACGCGTTCCCGTTCGCCATGCCCCAGGGAGTGTTCCACATCGATATTCCGGGCGTCGTCGCGAAGTATCCGGACGAATTCCGGCGCGAAACGCACTGGACGTACATGCCGGCTCAGTCATTCGTCAGTGTCTCCAACGATCGCATGAATGTTGTGCTGGCGACCCGGGAGGCGCCCAACTTCGTCTTTCGGTCGATGCGGAAATACTTCCAGCACCAGCCACTCCCCGACACGCCTCGCACAACGATCTTCGCGATGCCCTTGAGCAAGCAGACGGTCAACAAGCACGATTACGACGCGGAGGGCGGAACCTAAAGGGAAGCCTGCCACCAGTCAAGAGTTTCGTCGATACCGGTTCGGATGACATCGTGATCTCTACGTTGAAGCGGGCTGACGATGGACGGGGACTGATTGTCCGGCTGTGGAATCCAGGCGACCGGCCGGCGACAGCCAGGATAACACTGCCAGACACCGGCATTGCGGCGGGGCTGCGGACGGACTTGCTCGAGCGGGACGCAGGCGCGGAATACGGATTGGCGGATGGCGGTGTTGCGGTTCCGTGTGGCGCTCGAGAGTTTGTCACCGTACGTCTATTGCCTGGGAAGGCGAGATAGCAAGGACACTCTCGCTGTTGCTCCCGCTCCTCGTTGCTCATTCATCCCCATCGACCATCCGGACTGGGTGCGGCTCAACCCGACGGATGCGCCCTAACACCAGCAACGATTGGAAACCAAATCAGCCAAGAAAGCCTAACCGTGAGGAAAAACACCAACCGGGAAAGCCGCCATGAGACCAGTCACACCACAAACCGAACCGCCACCATCAACCGAGCTCCGAAAAGTAGTTTGGGAAGTTCCCACCTGTTCAGTCCGGCAACTCCGCCCCGAACCCTGCGCGTCAACCGGCGCAATTTCCTGCAAGCGACCGCGGTGGCCAGCGCGGCTTCGATGCTCGGCGGCCGGTTCAACACGCTGGCGGCCGAAGCCGGCCAGGCCGCCGCGACACCGACGCCGACCGGCTCGGATGTCGGTTCGCTCTTCCCGTTCATCCAGAGTCAGGCGGTGAAGGGAGAATTCCCGCTCTCGTTCCTCAACCCGCGCTTTTCCTCGTTGCGACGCTGGAAGAAAGCCGCCCGCGGCAAGCTGCTCGACCTGCTCCACTATGCACCGCCGGCGTGCAGCCCCGCCGCCGAAACCGTCGAGCGCGTGGATTGCGGCGATTACGTCCGGGAAAAGGTCTGGTTCAACACCACCCCCGACCTGCGCGTGCCGGCGTTCGTGCTGGCGCCCAAGAACGCGCCAAAACCTGCGCCGGCCATCGTCGCGTTGCATGACCACGGCGCATTTTTTCTCTGGGGCAAGGAAAAGCTTGTGGCGATGCCGGACGAGAATCCGGCGCTCACTGACTTCCGACGCCAGTATTACGGCGGACGCAGCATCGCGACCGAACTGGTCCGACAGGGCTATGTGGTCGTCGTCATTGACATGTTCTACTGGGGCGAGCGCCGGATGCTGCTCGATGACGATCCCCCGGACTGGCGCGAGCGGCCGGCCACCCTCACGCGCGAGCGCGTCCAGGCCCTCAACTCGCGCGCGGGCCGGAACAAGGAACTTGTCGGCCACACGATTTCCGCCGCGGGCTTCACGTGGCCGGGCGTGATGTTCTGGGACGACGTTCGCACGGTGGATTACCTGTTGACGCGCCCCGACGTGGACCCGCGGCGGATCGGATGCGTGGGGCTGTCGATGGGCGCACTGCGCTCGTGTCATCTGGCGGCGCTGGATCAGCGCATTCAGGCCGCGGTGGTGGTCGGCTGGATGGCGTCGTTTCCGGCGCAGCTCAAGCAGCACGTTCACCCCATCGGCAACGTGAACGTCGTGCCGGGGCTGACCGGCATCTCGATTATCCGGATGTCGCGTCACTCGCCATGCCGACGCCAATGCTGGTCATCAATGGCACGAAGGATGGCCTGTTCGATCTCGACGGCGTGAAGGCGAGCTTCGCCAAGCTACACGGCTGCTACGCCAATGCCGGTGTGCCCGACCATTGCCGCACGCGGTTGTACGAAACCCCGCATGAGTTTGACGCCGAGATGCAGGCCGAGGCGTGGGCGTGGCTCAAACGCTTTGTCTGACCCGAAGTAATCGTATGAATCTAAAAGATCAGGTGGTGTTGGTTACCGGAGCGTCGAGTGGCATCGGCCGGGCGACGGCGGAGGCGATGGCGCGGCAAGGTGCCCGCGTGGCTGTGAACTATTGTCGGAATCGCGCCGGTGCGGACGAGGCCGTCGCGACGATCAGACGTCTGGGCGGCGAGGCGGTGGCGTTCCCGGCAGATGTGACTTCCGCCGCGGCCGTCGGCGAAATGGTCCAGGACGTGCTGAAGCAATGGGGACGCATAGACGTGCTGGTCAACAACGCCGGTGCTCTGCTGGCCCGGCGGGATCTTTCCGGGATAACGGAGGAGTATTGGGACCAGATGATGGCGCTCAATCTCAAGAGCGCCTTCTTGTGTGTGAAAGCGGTTTGGGAGCAGATGGTCGCACGCAACGCCGGGTGCATCATCAACGTGAGCTCTGTGTCCGCGCGTAATGGCGGCGGCCCCGGCGCGGCGGCGTACGCGGCGGCCAAGGGTGGTCTCCTCGCCTACACCAAGGGACTGGCCAGGGAATTGTCGCCGCAGGGGGTGCGAGTCAATGGCGTCGCGCCCGGTCTGATCATGACTCCGTTTCACGAGGGGATCAGTTCCGCCGAGATGATTCAGAAGGGGATCGCCGGTATTCCGCTGGGCCGCGCGGGCACGGCGGCGGACGTGGCCGAAGTGATTGTGTTCCTAGCCTCGCCCGCCAGCGGTTATCTCACTGGTGAAACCATTGAGGTCAACGGTGGCATGTGGATGGATTGAAGCCGCCGCGCGTCAAGCCGAGCCACACCATATGAAACTCGACAAATCGAAAGAACTTTACGAGCGCGCGCGCCGGGTGATGCCCGGCGGGGTTTCCAGTTTCATGCGGGCGTTTCAAAAACCGATTCCCCTCTACATCGAGCGCGGCGCGGGTTCGCGTCTCTTCGACGTGGATGGCAATGAGTACATTGACTACGCGTTGGCGCACGGACCGTTGATCCTCGGCCACTGCCATCCGCGCATCATCGCCGCCGTCGAGCAGCAACTCCACCGAGGCAGCACGTTCGGTTGCCAGCAGGCGCTGGAAGTTCAGGTGGCGGAAACAATCCTGGGCGTGTTGCCCTGGTCCCGCCAACTGGTGTTCAGCAACACCGGCACGGAGGCCATTCAGGTGGCGTTGCGACTCGCGCGCGCGGCCTCGGGCCGGAATCTCATCGTCAAGTTCGAGGGACATTATCACGGCTGGGCGGACAGCGTGCTGATCGGCCACCGCCACGCGCAGGCGATTCGCGCAGCGTCCCGCGAGAAAGGGCTCCTCGGCAATCAAGGCCAGAGTCCTTCCGTGCTTCAGGACATCCTGGTTTTGCCGTGGAACCATTTGGAAATCCTGGAAAACACTTTCCGGGAACACGGCGACCAGGTGGCGGCCGTGATTACCGAGCCGATGCAGTGCAACACCGCGTCCATTCTGCCAAAGGACGGATACCTGCGACGTTTGCGGGAGTTGACCACCCGGCATGGCGCCGCGCTCATCTTTGATGAAGTGATTACTGGCTTTCGTCTAGCGCCGGGCGGGGCTTCTGAATACTTCGGCGTCAGTCCGGATCTGGCGGTCTTTGCCAAGGCCATCGCCGGCGGGTATCCGCTGAGTGCGGTGGCGGGAACCTCCGCGATGTTCCGCGCCGTCGAAAACGGGCGCGTTCGGCATCTCGGCACCTTCAATGGCAACCCGATCGCGCTGGCGGGCGCGGCGGCCACGTTGGAGGTTCTGTTCAACCCGGCGGAGGACGTTTATGGGCGGATGCGGAGACTGGGCGCGCGGTTGATCTCGGGTCTCCGGGCGTTATCCAGCCCGGAAATTCCGATCCTGGTGCAAGGGTTGCCCGCCTGTTTCCAGATGTTCTTCACCGGGAAGAAAGCGATTCGCGATTATGGCCATTATCTGGCTTACGACATGAGCCGTACCCAGCGCTGGTCCGAGAGTGCCTTGCACGAAGGCATTTTCCAGATGGGCGATGGCCGCTGGTACGTCTCCGGGGTACACACCGATGACGATGTGACCCTCACTCTGGAAAAAGCGGAGCGCACGTTGAAGCGGCTCGCGTCTGATCCCGCGTTCTCGCAGAGGGTTGCTTCCCGCGATTGAATCGATACCCAGTGAACAATACCCCGAATATCCGGTGGTGGGTCGCCGTCTTGCTCGCTCTGGCCACGGGGCTCAGTTACTTGGAC
>JAIVJN010000380.1 GCA_020200025.1 Acidobacteriota bacterium
GGCATGTCGGCCGTCGATTATTGCATCGCAATCGAGGAGCTGGCGCGCGTCGATCCGAGTGTGTCGCTTTCGGTTGCCGCTCACAATGGCCTTGGCGCCGCGCACATCGCCATGTTCGGCAGCAAGGCGCAGAAGCATGGGTTCCTGACGCCGCTTGCACGGGGCGATCGACTCGCTGCGTGGGGCTTGACCGAGCCCGGCTCGGGCAGCGATGCCGCGGCGATGCGCACCACGGCCGAACGCGACGGCGACGGTTGGGTGATCAACGGATCGAAAGCGTTCATTACGCACGGAGAGTCCGCTGACACGATGGTCGTCATGGCGATCACCGACAAGGCCCGCGGGCCCAAGGGCATCTCGGCGTTCATCGTCGAGCGTGGCACGCCGGGCCTCGTGGCCGGCAAGAAGGAAGACAAGCTGGGCATGCGCGCCAGCGAGACCACCGAGGTCATCTTCCAGAGCTGTCGCGTGCCCGGCGATCACCTGATCGGCGACGAAGGCCAGGGATTTCTGCAGACTTTGCAGGTGCTCGATGCGGGTCGGATCGGCATCGCGGCGCTCTCAGTGGGTCTGGCTCAGGGTGCCTTCGAAGCGGCACGCGCCTACGCGTTCGAGCGGCGGCAGTTCGGACGGCCGATCGGCGCGTTCCAATCCATTCGGTGGAAGCTGCTCGACAATGCCGCCCGCGTCGAGGCGGCGCGGCTCCTCACCTATCGTGCCGCTTGGTTGAAGGATCAAGGGCGACGGATGACGCTCGAGTCGTCGATGGCGAAGCTCTACTCCAGTGAGATTGCCGTACGCGCATCCGAGGACGGCGTGCAGATTCACGGCGGCTATGGTTTCGTCAAGGACTACCCAGCCGAGAAGTTCTTCCGCGACGTGAAGCTCACGACGATTGGCGAGGGCACGAGCGAAGTCCAACGCCTCGTGATCGCCCGCCAGTTGCTGGCCTGCTGACTTGAGCGTATCCCTCGCCGATCGCGTGCTGACCGGCGATACCCGAGCGATCGCCCGGGCGATCTCCCTCATCGAGGACGAAGCTCCCGCGGCAGCCGACGTCATTCGCGCCATCTTCCCGCGTACGGGCCACGCCTATCTCATCGGCGTGACCGGACCGCCGGGCGCCGGCAAGAGCACGCTCGTCGATCGCCTGACCGCCGAGACCCGAGCCGCCGGTGAAACGGTCGGCGTAATCGCGGTCGACCCCACCAGCCCCTTTACGGGCGGCGCAATTCTCGGCGACCGACTGCGAATGCAGGCGCACGCCGCCGATCCGGACGTCTTCATCCGGAGCATGGCCACGCGCGGCCATCTGGGCGGGCTCGCGCGAGCCACCATTGACGTAGCGGCCGTGCTCGACGCGGCCGGCAAGAGCCTCGTCGTCATCGAGACGGTGGGCGTGGGCCAGGACGAGGTCGATATCGTTCGCTCCGCCGACATCTCCATCGTCATTCTGGTGCCCGGCGCGGGTGACGATGTGCAAGCGTTGAAGGCTGGGATCATGGAAATCGCCGATATCTTCGTCGTCAACAAAGCCGATCGCGACGGCGCCGATCGGGCCGTCACCTCGATCGAATCGAACTTGGCGCTGCAGGCGTTTGCGGATGGGGAATGGCGTCCGCCGATCGTGAAGACCGAGGCGACCACGGGGCGCGGCATTCCTGAGCTATGGCAGACTATTCAGCGTTTTCGCACGCATTCGGCCGGCGTGCACGAGCGACGCTTGCAGGCGCGCAACGAGTTTCGGCTGCGCGAGCTCCTGACCGAGCGCCTGATGGATCACATCGAGCATCGGGTGCTCTCCCCCGGCGAGTTCGATGACCTGGTGCGGCGTATTGCCAGCCGCGAGGTGGATCCGTATACGGCGGCCGCCGACGTTCTGCGGCGAACGTTGAACCGTGGCTGACGCGAGCTTGTCTCGTCTTCTTTGCACTTTGCACTTTGCACTCTGCGCTTTGCACTTTGAAAACTCGGCACTTGGCACTCTGCACTCTGCACTTTGGAAACTCTGAACTCTGGACTCGGCACTCTGCACTCTGATGACCTCGGCGGTCGCGAAGTATCTCGACACGCGCGGACCGGGCCTCCATCACATCACGCTGCGGGTTGACGACATCGAGGGCGTGCTCGGCCGGCTGAGAGCGCACGGTGTGCGGCTCATCGACGAGTCGCCCCGTCCGGGAGCGGAAGGCGCGCTCGTCGCGTTCGTGCACCCGTCGAGCGCTCACGGCGTGCTCGTAGAGCTGAAACAGACGCCGGGCCGCGCCGCCTCGCGTAGTGGCGGGGTTTTAGCTCCGCCCACCGCGGCCCTCGACGCATCCGCCACGGTGCCCCGCTTCAACACGCCCACACGCTATCAGCTTGGCGCGCTCGAGCTCCTCTCGCTGTCCGACGGCTTCTTCCATCTCGACGGCGGCGCGATGTTCGGCGTCGTGCCTCGCACGCTGTGGGAAAAGCGGTTGCCGCCCGATAGGCGAAACCGGATTCCGCTCGCCATGCGCCCGCTCATCGTGCGCGGTGAGCGGACGCTCCTGATCGATGCAGGATGCGGCGACAAGATGGACGCGAAGAGCGCCGACATATACGGCCTCGAACGCGGCTATCACCTCGATCATGCGCTCGACGAAGCGGGCCTCGCCGCCAGCGACATCGATCTCGTGCTCGCCAGCCATCTGCACTTCGACCACGTAGGCGGATTCACCGCCAAGCGCGATGACGCGGTCGTTCCGCGATTTCCAAATGCGCGCTACCTTGCCCACCGGCAGGAGTGGGAGGATGCGACGCATCCGCACGAGCGAAACCGCGCCAGCTACTGGCCCGAGAACTTCGTCCCGCTGGCGCACGCCGGCGTGCTGGCTCTCGTCGACGACGAGGCCGAGATCATGCCGGGGGTACGCCTGCGGCGGTCGGGCGGGCACACGCGGCATCATCAGATGGTCATGATCGAATCGCGGGGCACCACGGCGGTGTTTGCGGCCGACATGTATCCGACCTGCGCTCATGTTCCAGATCCATGGGTGATGGCCTACGACCTCTATCCAATGGAGACCCTCGCCTTCAAGCGCCAATTCGCCCGCGAAGCCATCGAGCGCGAGTATCTCGTGTTCTTCGAGCACGAGCCGTCGATGGCGGCCGGCGTCATTCGCGAGCGAGACGGCAAGAGGACGGTGGAGCGGGTCATTTAGCGCCTGGCGACCTGGAAACCTGGAGACCTGGAGGCGCAGAGCCGCGGTTCAGCGTGGAGCCAAGCCTTCGAGCCTCCGAGCCCCAAGCCTTGGCGGTAGAGCGACAGGAGTACGGCGAATGTCGGTTGAGATCGGAATCATCGGCGGGAGCGGCTTGTATGCGATGGCCGAGTTGACCGAGCGCGAAGAGCGCGCCGTGTCAACCCCTTTCGGCGAGCCGTCCGGCCCGTACGTGCTGGGCACGTTGCGAGGCCGGCGCGTGGCGTTTCTCGCGCGTCACGGCGTCGGCCATCGCCTCATGCCGTCGGAACTGAACTTCCGCGCCAACATTTTCGGGTTCAAGGTCTTGGGGGCCCAGTCGATCATCTCTGCGAGCGCGGTCGGGAGCTTGCACGAAGAGTATAGACCGCTCGACATCGCGTTTCCCGATCAGTTCATCGACCGCACGTTCAACCGCATCGGCACCTTCTTCGGCAACGGCATCGTCGCCCACGTCGGCTTCGCTCAGCCCTTCTGCGAGCGCCTGCGGACGATCGCCGCCGACGGTGCCGAAGAGGTCGGCGCGCGCGTGCATCGGCGTGGGACGTACGTCTGTATGGAAGGCCCACAGTTCTCGACGCTGGCCGAATCCAACCTGTATCGATCGTGGGGCGCCGATGTCATCGGCATGACCAACCTGCAGGAAGCCAAGCTCGCGCGCGAGGCCGAGATGTGCTACGTGACGATGGCCCTGGTGACCGATTACGACTGCTGGCATCCGGATCACGAGCACGTGACGGTGGAGATGATCATCGCCAATCTCACACAGAACGCGGCGACGGCTCAACAGGTGATTGCCCGCGCCGTCGAGCGGCTCGGCGAGCGGACGTGCAACTGCAGCCGCGCTCTGGCGCACGCGCTGATCACGAGCCCCGACGCGATTCCGGCCGACGTCAAGCGAACCCTGGCGCCGATTATTGGGAAGTATGTGAGATAAGCGCAGAACAGGCTTGAAGGCGCCTCGCCGCTTGAAGCCTTGAGGTCGAATGATGTTCGAGCGTGCTTCCAGCCTCCAAGCCTCCAAGGCTGCATGTCTTCAGACCGCCAAGCCGTCCGCCAACAATTATGAAACTCATCGTCACCGGTTCGATTGCGTTCGACTACTTGATGTCCTTCCCTGGCACGTTCACCGAGCACTTTCTGCCCGAGCACATGAACCGGGTGAGCCTGAGCTTCCTGGTTGACACGATGGACAAGCGCCGCGGGGGGTGTGCACCGAACATTGCCTACACGCTCGCGCTGCTTGGTGAGCGCCCGCTGCTCATGGCGACGGCGGGACAGGACTTCGGCGACTATCGCGCCTGGCTCGAAGCCGCGCGTGTGGATACGTCACTGGTCCACGTCGTCGAGGGCAAGTTCACGGCGTCGTTCTTCTGCAGCACCGACCAGGCGAACAATCAGATCGCCTCGTTCTATACGGGCGCCATGGCCGATGCCGGCCTGCTCTCATTCCGTGCGGTGCCGGACGTTGCCGCCGCCTTGGTCACCATCTCGCCCAACGATCCCGATGCGATGGTGCAGTATGCCGAGGAATGCAAGGCACTCGGCGTTCGCTACATCTGGGATCCCGGCCAGCAGTGCGCGCGAATGGACGGCGCACAATTGCGCAAGGGGGTCGAAGGCGCCTTCATGGTGATCGTCAACGACTACGAGTTCGAGCTGTTGCGACAGAAAACCCAGATGAGCGACCGCGACATCCTCGAGCAGTGCGAGCTGCTCGTGATGACCAAGGGTGAGAACGGCTCGACGGTTCTGTGGCAGGACGGCGAGGTGTCCGTGCCGGCCGTGACGCCGGACCGCATCGAGGATCCGACCGGCGTCGGCGATGCCTTCCACGGGGGCTTCATGAAGGGGCTGGCGATGCGGGCGTCATACGAAACGTGCGCACGGATCGGCAGCGTTGCGGCCACGTACGCGCTCGAACATCTTGGCGGCACCAGCCATGCGTACTCGTGGGCCGAGTTCGAGCGCCGATACACACAGCACTTCGGGGCGCTGAAGTAGGGCGGCGCTTCGCGCCGTGCGACGGCAGGCGGCACACGAAGAACAACTCGATGATCGCGAAGATCACAAGGACATTCTCTGAGAGCTGTGTCTTCTTTATATCGTCGTGTAACTGCCAACTGCCAACTGCCAACTGCCAACTACCGCTTACCGGCTGCCGCCTGCCGACAGGTTGTTTTGTTACAACAGTCCCGCTGACACCCTCGCCTTTGCCGCAGCGACGATGCGTGTGTACTTGGCTTGCATCAGCAGCCAATCGGTCTGCAGCAGCCGAACCTGCGCGTCGTTGAGCTCGGCCGAGGTGATGACGCCGTTCTCGTACGACACTTGCGCGATGGTGACGCTCTCGCGCGCCAGCTCCAGCGCCTTCTCCTGCGTGCGCACCACCTCGGCCGATGCTTCGAGCTCGGTCCACGCCGACTCGAGCTCGAGATGGGCCTCATCGGTCGCGGCGCGCAGGCCGTGTTCCGCCTGCTGCATCTGTGCCTGCGCGACGCCGCGTCTGGCCGACGCCCCGGGCGTCGCAAAGAGCGGCAAGCGAAAAGCGAGGCCCGCCGTGTAGCTCTGGTTGTCGGTGTTGAGCAGGCGCCCGAGGCCATCCTCCTGATATTGCATGTTGCCAACGAACGATAGACTTGGCTTCCACTCCGCCTTCGCGATGGCCACCGCGTAGTCGGCCATCTCACGGCGCGACGAGAATGCGCGCAGGTCGGGACGGCTCGGCAACGCCGTGTTCAGCGCCTCGCGGCTCGCGTCCGCCGGCCTCTCGTCGAGCGTGCCCTCGAGCCGCAGCGGCTGCGACTGGGGAAGCGAGAGCACCGTGCGCAACGCTTGATAGGACGTATCCACTGCCGCCCGTGCTGGAATGCGGCGCGCCCTCGCATTGGCCAGCTCCACTTC
>JAIVJN010000381.1 GCA_020200025.1 Acidobacteriota bacterium
CCCGCGAAAATTGTGCTCACTGCGACAGAAGCCGCAGGTGACGCGCAACGGACGGCCCGCCGCGTCGGCCGCGATCACTGTGTGCATCCGATCGGTCTTGCAGGCCCGGCAGAAATCTTCGATCGATTCGCCGGCCCGATAAGTTTGCACTCTTAACTCTGCACTCTGCACTCCGTGACCCGTCAGTCTACTGCACCGTCGCCTCGCATCATCCGCCGCACGGCGCGAAGCTCATCGTCATTGATGGTGTGTCCCATGCCGGGATAGATGCGCTCGTCGACACGTGCGCCGAGCTGCTCGAGCACGCGGGCGGATTCCTGCACCCGCGCGAGCGGCACGTGAGCGTCGCGATCGCTGCAACCGAGAAGCACCGGCGTGCCCACGAGAGAGCCTGCGTAGGTGCGCGGGTCGATCGCGGCGCCGATGAGCCCGCCGCTGAGCGCGGCGATTCCGGCATATCGGCGCGGATGTCGAGCTGCATACTCCAGGCTGAGGCATGCGCCCTGCGAAAAGCCCAATAGGACGGCGCGCTCTGCCCCGACGCCCTGCTCCTCGAGCGAGGCGAGGAGCGTCGTGATCACGTTCAGCGCCGAGCCGAGCGCCGGCTCGTTCTGCTCGAGCGGCGAGAGAAACGAATAGGGATACCAGGTATGGCCGGCGGCCTGCGGCGCGAGGTACGCGACCGCAGGATCGAAGAACTGACCGGAGAGATCGATCATCTCCGCGGCGGCGCCGCCGCGGCCGTGGACCAGGATTATGGCGAGGCGGGCCTCGGCGGGGCGCGCACCGCGCTGGAGGACCGGCTGGCCCGCGTGCGGATCATCTGTCATGCGTCGACGACTCCGCGAATCGAGTCGTGGGCAGCGAGATGCGCGGAAGCACGTGCTCAATCTCGGCACGCTGGCCCTCGAGCCACGGTGGCAGGATCAGCGCCTCGCCCAGATGCCCCGCGTCTTCGTCGACGCTGAAACCGGGGCCGTCAGTGGCCAGCTCGAAGAGCACGCCGCCCGGTTCCGTAAAATACACCGACTTGAACCAGAAACGGTCGATGACGGGCGTTGGCCGCGCACCCGCCGCTTCGACCCGCGAGCGCACCTCCAACTGGTGCGGCTCATCGTCCACACGCCACGCCAGGTGGTGCACACTGCCGACACCCCAGGCCCCTCGCCGAGGCTCGGGCGATGCGCGGACGTCGATGATCCCCGCGGCGCCAGGCGCGGCGTAGCGCGTCCAGCCATCCTCGGTGGCGAATGCGTTGAAGCCCAGTGTCTGCTCCAGGAATGCGGCGGTCGCCTGCGGGTTCCGCTCCCACAGACGCGCTCCATAAAGCCCGCGAATCTGACGCGCCGCCGGCACCGTACTCCCCTCCCACGGCGTGAAGCGCCGAAGCGGTGGCCTAGCCGGCTCCGTGAGCGCGATGCGGAGACCATGTGGATCCACGAGCGGCAGCACGCGCTCGCCGATTCGCCGCTCGATGGTGCCGATCGTGATCCCGTACCGTTCGAGGCGCGCGCCCCAGTGCTCGAGACTGCCGCCTGGCACCTCCAGCGCGACTTCGACGGCGAGACCGTGGCCGAGCCGCGGAGGCGCCATGTGCGCCCAGGGGAAGAAGGTGAGGTCGGAGCCGGGATGTCCCTCGGCATCGGCGTAGAAGAGATGATAAGTGCCCGGGTCGTCCTGGTTGACCGATCGCTTCACGAGCCGCATGCCGAGCACGCCCGCGTAGAAGTCGAGGTTCTCCTGCGCCGCGCCCGCGATCGCGGTGATATGGTGCAGGCCGTTCACGCGTGACATAGGTTTTCTCCCTCGCGTCACTATTGCACGATGGTCCGAATCGGCGCACACATGTCCATCGCCGGCGGCGTGACGAAGGCCGTGGAGCGCGCCGTCGCTCACGGCTGTGAAGCCCTGCAGATCTTCACGAAGAATGCCAGTCAGTGGCGAGGGAAACCGCTCGAGCTGGAGGCGATCCGCACGTTTCGTCGACGCGTCGGCGAGACCGGAATCACGCCCGTTGTGTCACACGCCAGCTACCTGATCAACCTCGCCACCGCTGACGCGGTGCTCCGTGACCTCTCGCTTCAGGCATTGGTCGACGAGCTCGATCGCGCGGAAGCACTGGGTCTTCTGGGCGTGGTCATTCACCCTGGTACCTGCACCTCGGGGACGGAGGCCGAGGCGTTGGCGCGCGTTGCGGCCACGGTCCGGACGGCGTTCCGCAGCCGATCGCGGCAACGGACGCTGCTGGTGCTCGAGCACACCGCAGGACAAGGACGGTCGCTCGGCTACTGCTTCGAGCACCTGGCGGCCATCCTCGACCATCTGGACGGCTCGCCACGTGTTGGCTTCTGTCTCGATACCTGCCACCTCGTCGCGTCGGGCTACGACCTTCTCACCGACACGGGCTTTGCGACGACGATCGAGGGTTTCGATCGCCTCGTGGGCATCCATCGCTTGAAGGTCCTTCATGCCAACGACTCGAAGCGTCCTTGCGGGAGTCGCGTCGATCGCCACGAGCATATCGGCGAGGGCTGCCTCGGGCTCGAGCCCTTCCGCCGGATCCTGAACGACCCGCGCTTCGCCGGACGTCCAATGCTCATCGAAACCGAAAAATCGCCGCTCAGCGAACGAGCCGGCGCCATTCAGGTCGATCCCCTCGACGTGAAGAACCTCGACGCGCTGCGCCGGTTACGCGGGCAGCTGCAGCCTGCCGTCCCCACGTCGCCGGGATGACGATTCGAGTAGACTGGGAACATGACTGCTTGGGCTCGCGCCGCATCGCCCGGTGTGCTGAGTAGCCTGCTCCTGACCGGCCTGCTCGTGTCTGGCGATCGGCTCTCGGCGCAGGAACGCGAAGTGCCGAAAGACTCCCTGCGGATCTCGATTCCGGGCTGCGCCAGAGGCCGCACCTTCATCGTGGCGCCTCAGGCCGAGCACGAGCCGAGCCGCGCAGATGTCCAACCCGGCCGTCGATTCCGCCTCTCGGGACAGAAGAAGCTGCTCGACGAGATCAAGGCGCGCGAAGGAACGCCCGTCGAAGTCACCGGACTCGTCCGGTCGTCGCAGCTCTCCGCCCCTCAGGGTATCAACATTGGCGGCGGCATTCGTGTCGGTGGCGGCGTGCCGCGCGACCCGATGACCGCGGACCCACGGCGCGACCCGGGCTACAACGAGGTCGTGCTCGATCTCGAATCGTGGCGAACCTTGCCGGGATCGTGTCCGGCGCGGTGAACCACCGCCTGCCGCCTGCCGCCTGCCGCCTGCCGCCTGCCGCCTAACTAGACTCCCGCCGCGAGGTAGAGCATCCGCTCTTTCGTTGCTTCCCACTGCTTCAGCAGCGTTGAGACGCCTTCCTCGGCCGACTGGAGGAGCTCGTCGCTTGTCGCATGGCGCTCGGACCACTCATCGAGCAATGGCCGCCGCATCTGCTGCCACACGGCGCACGCAGCGCGGATCTCGATGAGCGCCCGAACGCGCTCGACAGCTTCTTCGAGGGTGACCCGTTCCTCTGCCCACCGATCCCTGACGTGGTAGGCGAGCCGCGCGAGCTCGAGGACGTAGCTGCCCAGCGGAAACACGGACGTCCCGACCGTCACCACCGCCCGGATGTGATCGAGCGTCGACTCGTTCAGCGTGACGTCGATCGCCTCTTTCAAGGGACCCGGTTCGGCGACGGCGCCGGCCCGTCGCAGCGAGGCCGACGCCGACAGGAGGCTCGCCTCCAATTGCCCGGTTTCGAGCGTCCCGGCCGTGGAAAAAATTGACGCTCGGATTCGCGCTTCGTACAGCGCGTTCGTCACGTCGCGGCTCGTCTGTCGCCGCGCGGACAGCTCGTCTCGATCGGTCACCACTGCGCGGTAGCGCGCCTTGGCTTGCGGCTCCTCGCGGAACAGTTTGGCTCGACGCAAGAAGAAGCTCATTCGCTCTGCGTCCGACAGCGCGGCGGTTGGCTCGTACTGTTCGCTCAGCAGCGTTTGGCAACTCTGGATATAGACATCGATCTCCTGCGAGCAGCGGTTCAGCGCGGCGCTCAGTTCCTCCAAGCGGTTGCGCGCATAGCCATCGAGACCGACCGCGTTGGCTCGAGAGGCAATCTCCGCGAGGTCGGTGACGAGCATTCTGAGATCATCGCGCACGCGCTGCATGGCCGACCGGCCGGTGACGCCCACCGGTTCGGGGCGCGCCGGCAGCAGTTCGTCGAGCACGCCGAGAGCCGCGACGTGCCGGTCGACCTCATCTCGCGTATCCATGCTGCCGCTC
>JAIVJN010000152.1 GCA_020200025.1 Acidobacteriota bacterium
GTTCGACAGCATGCCCCGCCACGCTGAGCGCGGCGGTGAGCGCCGAAGGGCCTGGCACCGCTTCGACCCGCATCAACCCCTGGTGGGCCGCGGCGACGAGGAGCATGCCCGGATCCGAGGCTCCCGGCGTACCGGCGTCGGTGACCAGAGCGATGGACTTGCCGCTCGCCAAGAAGGCGAGCAGGTCTGGAACGCGCCGCCGCTCATTGTGCGCATGAAGGCTGATGAGCTTGGCGTGGATCCCGTAATGGTTCAGGAGCTTCGCGGTTCGCCGCGTATCCTCGGCCGCGACGAGGTCGGCTTCGCGCAGGACGCGCAGTGCTCGTAGGGTGATGTCTTCCAGATTGCCGATGGGCGTGGCCACCACGAAGAGCGTCCCGCGGTGAGCCATGCAGCAGATTTTAAGCTACCATGGCAGGATGATCAGTGCACGGTCCGCCCGCTTCTCGGACCGCCTCTTTCGTCGACGCTCTCAGCCCACCGGCCTTCAGTTTCCTCGCGGCGTCTTTCCGAGCGCGGTGAGCGCGCTCTGACCCGACGTCCCGTACGATCACCCATGCACGTGGCGGAACCGTTCCCGCACTTCGTCGACGATTACCTCGACTACCTGTACGAGGCGCATCCAACCGCGGCAACGCTGGACGGCGTGCACGTCCACGATGATCTGCTCGAAGATTTCCGCAAGGGCGCCATCGAGGCGCATTTGGGCGCGCTCTCAGGCTTTGCTCGACGGCTCGACGGCATCCCGCCCCACGGGCTGACGCCGGTCGAACGGGTGGAGCACGGGCTGGTCTCGGCGAACGTGCGGTCGCGGATGTTCGAGTTCGAGCACGTCCGATCGTGGGAGCGAAATCCGCAACTCTACGCCGACACGCTCGCCTCAAGTCTGGCGGCTCAAGCCATCTTCACGTATGCGCCGGAACCGGACCGGGCGCGACGCGTGCTGTCGAAGCTCCATCAGGTGCCTCGCCTCATTCAGGCGGCCCGCGAGAACGTCAAGGATCCGCCGGCCATTTTTGTCAAAGTCGGACTCGACACGCTGCGCGGCGTCATGTCGTTCATCGATGTCGATCTGCCGAAGGCATTTGCCACCGTCGACGATCTCCATCTACTCGGCGACCTGGCCGATGCCTCGATCGAGGCGGTCCAGGCGATTGGTGCGTACGCGGACTACCTCGAGACCGAGCTCCGCCCGCGCGCCAAGGCCTCGTTCCGACTGGGTCGCGACCGCTTCTCCGAAAAGCTGCGGCTCGACGAAGGGATGCCGCTGTCGGTGGATCGGCTGCTGGCGATCGCGGAACGCGAGCTGGCCACGACGCAGGAAGAGTTTCGCACGCTGGCCGGCCGCTTGAACGGCGGCGATCCGGTCGAGTCGTGGCGACGCGCGAAGGGCAAAACGCATCCCGCACCCGGTCAGTTGCTCGCCACCGCGCGCGAGCAGCTCGCCGAGCTGGCCACGTTTCTCCAGCGCAACCCGGTGCTGTCGATGCCCGAGACGGCCGGCATCGACGTTGCGCCGACACCCGAGTTTTTTCGCTGGTCGTCGGCCAGCATGTGGACACCGGGACCGTTCGAGACGCGTCCGTCGCGTGGCGTCTACTACCTCACGGATGTGGATCCGGCCTGGCCGAAAGAGCGCCAGCTCGAACATCTGCGTGATTTGAATGTGCCGACGCTCTGGAACATCACGATCCACGAGGTCTATCCCGGACACTTCCTCCACTACCAGCATCTGCGCCGGATCGCGTCCAAAGCGCGCCGCTCAACGCTCCTGGCGCCGGCCTCCTACATCGAAGGCTGGGCGCACTACTGCGAGCAAATGATGCTCGAGGCCGGGTTCGGACGCCGTGATTACACGTTGAAGCTCGGTCAACTTGCCGAGGCGCTCGTCCGTCTCGCCCGCGTCATCGTCGGCATCCGGCTCCATGCAGAGGACTGGTCGGTGGAGCAAGGTGTACGGTTCTTCCGCGACGAGGCGTTTCTCGAGGAATCGAGCGCGCGTCGCGAGGCCGAACGGGGCACCTTCGATCCGACGTATCTCGTCTACACTGCGGGCAAGCTGGCGCTCCTCAAATTGCGCCGCGACTGGCAGGAGCAGCAGGGCGGCAAGGCGTCGCTCCGCAGCTTCCACGACACGCTCCTCGCGCAGGGCGCGGCGCCGTTCTGGGCGCTTCGCCAACTGATGCTCGACGATCCGGGAGACGCCGTTCTCGAGTAGTGGGTTCCTGAAAAGACAGCAACCCGAAGTAGGAAGTCAAAGCAGAAGGCAGAAGGCAGAAATCAACGGCCCCTTACGTTTCGAGCGGACGTCCTACTAGTCCTATGCCCCTCTACGAATACCAGTGCGATGCGTGCAGCCGGCGTTTCGAAGTGATCCAGAAATATTCGGATCCACACCCCGAGACGTGTCCCACGTGCGGCGGCAGCGTCAAGCGGCTGATCTCGTCGCCAGCGATACAGTTCAAGGGATCGGGCTGGTACATCACCGACTACGCCCGCGCCGGCAAGAGCGACGACGGCGGCTCCTCGGGCAAGTCTGATTCGGCAGCGAAGACGAGCGGTGAGGGCGAGGCGAAACCGTCGGACACGAAGACCAGCGAGGCGAAAGCCACCGACTCGAAGGGCACCGCGTCGAAGAGTGATGCGGGGTCACCGCCCGCCGCCAAGTCGTCCGAGTGAAGACGATGCGCGCGTCCCGGCTTCACCGTCGCCGCGCGCCGGTGACCACGACACTCTCGAGATATTCGCGAAAGGGTTCGGCGAGGTCCGGGCGCTTCAGCGCGAAATAGACCATCGCTTTCAGATAGCCCAGCTTGTTGCCGGTATCGTGGCGCACGCCGTTGACTTCGAAGGCGTAGAGCGGCCGCGTCTCGAGCAGACGGCGCATCCCGTTCGTGAGCTGGATCTCGCCGCTCTGGTCGCGGCCGGTGGCTTCGAGAGCAGGGAAGATGTCGGGGGTGAGAAGATAGCGTCCGATGATGGCGAGGTCCGACGGCGCTTCGCTGCGGGACGGCTTCTCGACGAGTCCGCGGATGCGGTGAACGCCCGCCGGCAGGTCGTCGTCGGGCTCCAGATCGACGATGCCGTAGCTCGAGACCTGATCGGCCGGCACGCGTTCGACGGCGATGACGGGACTGTCAACCTGCTGGTAGACGTCGATCATCTGCTTCAGCGCCGGTGGCTCGGCGTCGATGACATCGTCGCCCAGAATGACGGCGAACGGCTCGTCGGCGATGAGCGCTTTCGTCACGAGCACGGCGTGGCCTAGGCCGAGCGGCTCGCCCTGACGGACGTAGGCGACGTTGATGAGGCTCGAGATCTTGCGGATCTCGTCGAGCTGTTCGCGCTTACCGCGACTCTCGAGAAACGATTCGAGCTCGGTCGACACATCGAAATGATCTTCGATGGCGTTCTTGCCGCGGCCGGTCACTAGAATGATGTTCGAGACGCCCGAATTGACGGCTTCTTCGACACCGTATTGAATCGTCGGCTTGTCGACGAGCGGCAGCATTTCCTTCGGTTGCGCCTTGGTGGCGGGCAAGAAGCGGGTGCCGAGGCCGGCGGCCGGGAACACCGCCTTGCGAATCGGGGCAGGCATCGGTATTAGGATAACGCATGTTTTTCGGCTGTCCTGATGGGCTGCCGCATGGACAGACGCCACTCACATCGTCATGTTGGATCCCGCATTCGCTCGCGATCACACCGACCTCGTGCGGCAAGCGCTCGCCAATCGAGGACTCGACATCTCCGCCGAGCTCGAGCTGTTGGCCACGCTCGAATCGCAGCGGCGTCGGCTCATTCCTCAGGTGGAGAGTCTGAAGCGCGAGCAGAATACGGCGGGCGACGAAGTCGCGCGCGCGAAGCGGCAGGGCCTCGATGCGCGACCGATTTTCGAAGCCAACAAAGCGCGGTCGCAGAAGATCAAGCAGCTCGAGATCGAGCTCGACAGCATCGAGCAGCAACGCGGGCGCCTGCTCGTCATGGTCCCCAACGTGCCGCACGCGAGCGTGCCGGTCGGTCGACGCGCCGACGACAACGTCGTCGTGCGAACCTGGGGCGAGGCACGACAGCGCGACTTCGAGGTGCGAGCGCATTGGGATCTCGGTCCTGCGCTCGGCATCATCGATTTCGAGCGCGCGACCAAGATCTCGGGCTCGCGCTTCGCCGTGCTGATGGGCGCGGGCGCACAGCTCGACCGAGCGCTCATCAACTTCATGTTGCACCTGCACACGAGCGAGCACGGCTACACCGAGGTGCAG
>JAIVJN010000007.1 GCA_020200025.1 Acidobacteriota bacterium
GTCCAGAAACGCGTCATTGCTTCACCAGATAGCGGAACACGGCCTGAAGGTTGTCGTCGGGCGAAGTGACTTCGCCGATCGCGCCCGCTTCGCCATTGGCGGCGAGCGCGGTCAGACGCGCGTAGAACGCATCGGGACGGGCGGTCTCGACGATGACGGCGCCGGGCTCGAACCTGAGACTCAGCACATCGTCTTCGGCAAGAAAGCGGCGTGCCAATCCGCGCGGATCGGCGGCACGAACGAACACGGTGTGAGGGTGCGAGTCGATGAGCTCGCGAATCTGGTGGACGTTCCCTTCGGCGAGAATGCGCCCGTTGTTGATGAGGAGGATGTTCGACGTCATCGACTCGATCTCGTGAAGGATGTGGCTCGAGACGATGATGTGCTTGCCGCTTCGCGCCCACTCTTTGATCAGACGGATCGTCTTGCGGCGCATCAGCGGGTCCATACCCGACAGCGGCTCGTCGAGGATGAGGAGCTCCGGATCGTGGACGAGCGCTTGGGCCAGCTTGACGCGTTGTCGCATGCCCTTGCTGTAGGCGCCGATCTTCTTGCCGGCGGCGCTCATCAGGTCGACACGTTCCAGCGCGCGACGAGCGGCGGCATCCGCATCAGCCGTGTTCAGGCCATTCAGGCGGACCAGTGCCGAGACCCATTCGAGTCCGGTCATGCGCTCGTAGAAGGCGTCCTGCTCCGGGCAGAAGCCGATGCGCGCGTACAAGAGCGGATTTCGCCAGATTGGTTCAGTGAGGACGCGAATCGAGCCCTGGCTGGGTTTGAGCTGACCCGTCATCAACTTCATGAACGTGGATTTCCCGGCGCCGTTCGGGCCCAGCAGCCCCGTGATGCCTGCGGGAATCGAAGCGGTCACGTCGTTCAGTCCGCTGACCTGCCCGTACCATTTCGACAAGTGCTCGGCTTGGACGACGGCGCCAGCCGAGAACGGGGTGGCGATCCCCGTTCTCGCCTCCAGGGTTTCCGCACGGTTCTCTGCGAGTGATTCGGTCGGCGAGACGACGCGTTGGCCGTCTGCCGACTCACGGTTGCCGACAGGCATCACGTGACCACCTCGACGCCTCGTACCTGACGCTCGAGGACGAAGGCGGAGACGCCAAGCAGGGCGACGAGCGCGAGCATGGCGACGGAAGCCGGCATGTCATATCGCGGCGGCAAGCGGAAGATGATGTCGCCGATCTGCTCGAGCACGTCTCCGGGGGACAGCCAAGCGAACGAGCTGCTGCCGGTAATGCCGCGAATCGCCTGGAAGAGCGCCGCGGTAAAGAAGATCAACCCGGCGTACATGATGCCCACGAAGCGGCTGCTCCTCGACATCGAGGAGAGCGCCAGCATCGTTATCGATGCCACGAGCACCTGCAGGACCGAGAACAGCGTGATGGCGGGCAGCAAGAACAGGTTTTGGCGCACGAAGGTCAAGCTGCCTGCAAACATCACCTCGACAAGGAGCAGGCTGATGGCGGGCGCCCAGGTGACAAACAAGAGCAGAGCGAACAGGAGCGCCAGCTTGCCGGCAATGTATTCCGCCCGCGTCAGCGGCTTCGAAAGATAGAGCTGGAGTGCATTCGCCCGTCGATCGCTCGCAATAAGCCCCGCGCCCACGTAGATTGTGACCACGAAGACGAAGAAGCCTTGCTGGTCGAGGAACTCGCGGAAGGTCTCCGCCTTCGGCGCGAGGAAGGCTGCTTGCGGAAAATTCGAGGCGATGTAGATCTGCACGGCGCGGGCGACGAAGGGGGCCCAGGCGAACAGGAGGAGGAACAGGAAGCGCCGCTGACCCAGGACGGATCGCGCGCCCGCCAGAGCGATCACTTGCCAGGCGCGGCCGATGGCATCTCTCGCGCCGCCGTAGCGCCGATAGCCCTGGTCATGGATCGGCACTCAGTCGTCTCCCACGGCGCGCGCGAACACGTCTTCGAGCGTCGGCACGCTTGGCCGCAGGTGGCGCACCTGCATGCCTTCGCGGGCGGCGATCGCGAAGAGGGCATTCGCGTTGCCGTCGGTGCCGCCCGGCACGAACACGCGCATGACATCCTCGTCGGTGTCGTGACATTCGTAGCCGTCGGCCCGCAGGATCTCGATGAGCCGGGGCGCGTCGCCCTTCACTCGCAGCTCATAGACGCGACCCGCCGGTCCCTTGAGGGCGGCGATCGGTCCTTCGGTGGCGACGGTGCCTTTGTCGATTACCACCACCCGGTCGCAGGTGTATTCCACGTCGGGTAAGAGATGGGACGACAGGATCAGGTTGACCCCTTTGTTGTGCGCCAAGTCGAAAATGAGCTCGAGCATCTCGTCTCGGCCCTTGGGATCCATGCCGTTGGTCGGCTCGTCGAGGAACAGGAGATCAGGATCGTGCACGATGGCCTGCGCCAGCTTGATACGCTGCTTCATGCCCGTCGAATAGGTCTCGAGGTTTCGATAGCGCGCCTCGCCGAGACCGACGTAGTACAACACTTCGTGCGCACGCTGCATGGCGTCGGCCGCCGGTAAGCCGGCGAGCTGGCCACAGTAGGCCACGAACGAGACCGCATTCATTCCGGGGATGTGGGTGTCACTCTCCGGCATGTAGCCGAGGCGCGCACGGATCTCGAGCGGCGACCTGGCGACGTCGAGGCCGAGTACCGTCATCTTGCCCCGATCGGGCTTCAGAAAGCCGAGCAGCGCCTTGAGGAGCGTACTCTTGCCGGCGCCGTTGGGACCCAAAAGGCCGACGGCCCCCGGCAAGAAGGCGGCCGACACGTCGTTGAGCGCCCAATTCTGGCCGTAGCGCACGCTCACCTGTTCGCACAGGACGATGGGCTGGGTCGGCGCGACCGGGTCGTGGACGGGGGGGCTCGGGACGATCGGGTCCGACATCTGTCGCTATTTCGATACGTTGTGGACGGTTGGAGGGTTCAGACGGGGGAAGGAAACCGGGTTTCGTTTTTCGTGCGGCGCGGGGGAAAAACGAAACCCGGTTTCGTTTCCCTCTCACAGCGTGCCCCTCAGCCCCAAATCGTCGGCGCGCGCGCGCATGAAGGTGATCACGTTGGCCACGTGAGCGTCGAACGGCAGGCCGAGCTCCTCGGCACCCTGGCGGAGATGCTCGCGCGGCACCGCCCGGGCAAACGCTTTGTCTTTCATCCGCTTGATGACCGAGGCCGCCTCGAGATCGAGCACGCTCTTCGAGGGGCGCACCAGCGCCGCCGCCGTGACGAACCCCGCCAGCTCGTCACAGGCGAAGAGGGTCTTTTCGAGCGGCGACTCGCGCGCGACGCCGGTCGCCTCGGCCGCATGCGACAGGATGGCTCGCGTCACCCACTCCGGGTAGCCGAGCGTGGCGAGATGCTCGCACCCCTTGACCGGGTGGTCGCCGAGCGTGGGATAGCGCTCGTAGTCGAAGTCGTGCAACAACGCCACGACGCCCCACGCCTCCTCGTCCTCCCCGGCGCGACGAGCATAGCCGCAGACGGCGGCTTCGACCGCCAAGGCGTGCTTCCGCAAACTATCGCTCTGGGTCCATTCCGTGAGGAGCTGCCAGGCGGCTTCGCGAGAAACAGTCATCGGTGAAGTTTATCAAGAGAGGCAACAGGCGCTCATTGAGCTCGCCGGCAAGCGGCAAGCGGCGCGCCTACGCTCGGTCGTGCACACCCGCGCTCCGGCGAGCTCTCGCCGAAGCGGCGCACTCTGAACTCGGCCGACAGACGACCGGAAGCACACGAAGGCCACGAAGGGAAGAAGGTCTCCTACGCTTCGCCCCCTCTCCCCAGCACTTTGACCACCACACGCTTCTTTCTCTTCCCATCGAACTCGGCGTAGAAGACCTGCTCCCATGGGCCGAGGTCGAGCGCGCCCTCGGTGATCGGGACCATCACCTGGTGGCCCATCAGCGTGCGTTTGAGATGGGCGTCGGCGTTGTCCTCGCCGGTTTGGTGGTGTCGATACGGCAGGCCGGCGGGCGCGAGCTTTTCGAGCCACACCTGGAAATCATGGATCAATCCATCTTCCCAGTCGTTCACGTAGACCCCGGAGGTGATGTGCATCGCCGACACGAGCACGACGCCGTCCTGCACGCCACTCCGTGCCACGATGGCCGCCACCTCGTCTGTAATGCGAATGAACTTCTGGCGCTCCGTCGTGTGGAACCAGAGGTACTCGGTAAAGGTCTTCATGGGTTCATCCGAAATTTGACTGTAGGCGGACCCCGATTCTAAGCTGAGGCCGCTCCCATGGAGTCATGGACGTGTCCCCAACACCGTCGCGGTGGCGTCCGTACGCCCTGCCCGTCGTTTTTGCCGTCGCGGCGCTGCTCGTCCGTGCTCTCCTCGAAGAGACCGTTGCCCTCGATCCCCGCTACCTCGTCTATCTCGTGGCGGTGGTGGCTGCGGCCGCGCTCGGCGGTCTGTGGCCCGGCCTTCTGACCGCGGGCCTCGGCGCGGTCGCCGGTCTCGTGCGGTTCCAGCCCAGCCGCGACCCCGTCTTCCTGATCGACGTGCCGACCACGATCAGTCTCGTTTCCTACCTGACGCTCTCGGTCGTCGTCAGCGCGGTGCTCGACGCCCTGCTGCGCGCGCTGCGCCGGGCCGAGGCCCACTGCCGGGATCTCGCGGAGAACGAGGCGTCGTTTCGGCTGCTCGTCGACAGCATTCGCGACTATGCGATCTTCATGCTCGACGCCGACGGCCTCGTGGCGACCTGGAACGCTGGCGCCGAACGCATCACGGGCTATGTCGCGAGCGAGATCATCGGCAAGCCGCTTGCGGCCCTCTACCTCGACGAGAGTCGTCAGAATGGCGCCCCGGCGCGATCGCTCGATCAGGCTCGTCGCGATGGCCGCGCCGAAGACGAGGCGGCGCGCCAGCGCAAAGACGGATCGCGATACCGCTCGAACGTCGTGATCTCAGCGCTTCGTCACGAGGGCACCTTGCGCGGGTATGCCGTCATCATCCGCGACCTCACGCCTCGCCAGCGCTCCGAAGCGTTTCTCTCATCCGTTCTCGACAGCGTCGTCGACGGCATCGTCGGCATGAACGAGCGCGGGATCGTCGAGTCGTTCAACACCTCGGCGGAACGGCTCTTCGGCTGTCGCGCGGCCGAGGTCATCGGCCGCAACGTCAACATCTTGATGCCCGAGCCGTATCACACGGAGCACCAGGGTTACCTGGGCAACTATCTCGAGACGGGCAAGGCAAAGATCATCGGGATCGGTCGCGAGGTCGTGGCCCGGCGCATGGACGGTTCCACGTTCCCGATCGAGCTGGCCGTGAGCGAGTTCTTCCTCGACGGACGCCGGCACTTCACGGGTGTGGTGCGTGATATCACCGAACAGCGCAAGCTGCGGGATCAACTGCGGCAGTCGCAGAAAATGGAGGCGATCGGCCGGCTCGCGGGCGGCGTCGCGCACGACTTCAACAACCTGCTCACCATCATCTCCGGCTACGCACAGATGCTGCTCGGACGGTTGAGCATGAGCGACAGCAATCGGCCGGCGATTCTTGCGGTGGCCGATGCCTCCGATCGCGCGGCGTCGCTCACGCGGCAGCTCCTGGCGTTCAGCCGACAAGCGGTGCTCGAGCCACGCGTGCTCGACCTCAACGTCATCGTCACCGAAACGGAAAAGATGCTGCGCCGGCTCATCGGCGAGGACGTGCAGTTGCACACCATCCTCGATCCCCGTATCGGCAAGGTGCGCGTCGATCCTGGCCAGATGAGTCAAGTGTTGGTCAATCTCGCCGTGAACGCGCGCGACGCCATGCCGCGCGGCGGCTCGCTCATCATCGAAACGTCGCTGATCGAGCTGGACGCGATTTACGCCAGCGCCCATAGCGAAGCGCAGCCGGGACGCCACGTGATGCTGGCCATCACCGACACCGGCGTCGGCATGACGTCGGATGTGAAATCCCGTATCTTCGAGCCCTTTTTCACCACGAAGGCACCGGGCAAGGGCACGGGGCTCGGCCTGGCGATGGTCTATGGGATCGTGCGGCAGAGCGGCGGGCAGATCGAGGTCTACAGCGAGGTTGGGCACGGGACGGCGTTCAAGATCTATCTGCCGACCATGGAGGCATGGCTGGCGGCACCGAGTGAAGGGGCAGTGCGCGAACCGGAAGGCCACGGCAGCGAGACCGTGCTGGTGGTCGAAGACGAAGACGGCGTGCGCACGATGGCGCTACTTGCGCTGCAGCACTATGGGTATACGGCGCTCGCCGCGTCGAACGGCGAGGAGGCGCTGCGCGTGTTGCGCAGCCACGCCGAGGTCATCGACATCATGGTGACCGATGTGGTCATGCCGGGCATGAGCGGCACCGAGCTGGCCGACGAGGCGCGCCTGCTCCGCCCGTCGATGAAGGTCATGTTCGTGAGCGGCTACACCGACGACGCGGTGGTACGTCACGGCTTGCTTCACGCCGATGTGGCGTTTCTTCAGAAGCCGTACACGCCCGTCTCGCTGGCGCGCAAGCTGCGCAGCGTCCTGCCAGGATCAGCGAGCCAAGCGGCGCGGGAATCGTAGAGGGCTGGGCGATGAGCAATGGGTTGGGCCGCGCTGCGCGGTAGGACCCTTCGGTGGGACCGCTGCGCGGTAGGACCGACTCCGCCACGGCGCCATTCGAGCTCGACAAGTCCCACCGCGCGCAGCGCGGTCCCGAAGGGCGACGCGGAGCGAGCCGTCCTACGGCGAGGCGACGCCCGAGCCGCCATACCGAGCGGCGACTCGTCCGCCGAAGCGCACAGCGCGAAGGTGGAAGCCTCGAGGCCTCTAGAGCGCCAGCGACGCGGCCGCATTCAGATCGGCCGCCGCCAACTCCCCTCTTGCGAGCTTCCGCAAACCCGCGGCTGCGATCATGGCCGCGTTGTCGGTGGTGAGCGCCAGCGAAGGGACGAAGACCGGCACCTCGCGGGCGGCGCCGCGCGATTGCAGGTCGCGCCGCAGTCGGGCGTTGGCGGAGACGCCCCCCGCAACGCCAATCGCCCGCGCACCATGCCAGCGCGCCGCGGCGAAGACTCGATGCAGTAACACGTCGACGACCCTGGCCTGAAAGCTCGCACAGAGATCGGCGATCTCGTGCGGCGGCAGCACCTCGCCGCCGAGCGCAGCTTGTCGTTGCCGAACGTGGCGCAGGACGGCAGTCTTCAGTCCCGAGAAGCTGAAATCGAATCGATACTCGCGCGCCGGCGCGTTGCGATCGGGGTGCGTCAGCCGCGTGATGGGGAGGTCGATGGCGTCGTCGCGCCCGGTGGCTGCCAAGCCATCGATGATGGGACCGCCCGGATATCCCAGACCGAGTAGCTTCGCCACTTTGTCGTAGGCCTCGCCCGCGGCATCATCACGCGTCCGGCCGAGGAGACGGTATTCGCCGGCCACGGGCACGTGATAGAGGCTCGTGTGCCCCCCGGACACGACCAAGACGACGGTCGGTGTGGGGATGTCCCGGTGTTCGAGCCACAGCGACTCGATGTGTCCTGCCAAATGATGGACCGCCACGAGTGGCTTGCCGAGGGCCCACGCTGCCGCTTTCGCAAACGAGACGCCGACGAGCAGCGAGCCGACAAGGCCCGGGCCCTGCGTCACGGCGAGCGCGTCGACATTCGCCCATGGTGTGTGCGCATCGGCCAGCGCACGTTCGACGACGCCGCAGATGTCCCGCACATGCTGTCTCGAGGCCAGCTCGGGCACCACGCCGCCCCATTCCCGGTGAATGTCGATTTGGGACGCCACGACGTTCGACCGCAGGCACCACGGCTCGGCCGGCCCGAGCTCTTCCACGACGGCCGCCGCGGTCTCGTCGCACGAGGTCTCGATGCCTAATATCAACATGGTTGGGAATGCCTGTAGAAACGAAACCGGGTGTCGTTTCTCACACCGGCTGCGGTTCCGGGCTGTCGCTCAGCTCGCGCAAGTTGTGCTCGAACGGCGATCGGACCACGCCGCGATCGGTGACGATGGCCGTGATATAGCGGTGCGGCGTGACATCGAACGCCGGATTGCGGATGAGGGCCCCCTGCGCTGCGAGTTGGTTGCTGCCAACATGCGTCACTTCCCGGGCGGACCGTTCCTCGATGGGAATGTGCGAGCCATCCGGCGTGGCGAGGTCGACCGTCGACCACGGCGCCGCGACATAGAACGGGAGACCATGTTCCCGCGCGAGCACCGCCACCGAGTAGGTGCCAATCTTGTTCGCGGTATCGCCATTGGCGGCGATTCGGTCGGCACCCACCACGACGATATCGACGTGCCCCCCGAGCATCAGCGCGCCGGCCATGTTATCGGTGATGACGGTGGTATCGATGCCGTCCTTGACCAGTTCCCAAGCCGTGAGACGCGCGCCCTGCAGAAAGGGACGCGTCTCGTCGGCGAGGACCGTCACGCGCTTCCCGGCCTCCACCGCGCCGCGGATGACGCCGAGCGCCGTCCCATATCCTGCCGTCGCCAACGCGCCGGCGTTGCAGTGTGTGAGGATACGTGCACCGTCGGCGACGAGCTCGCCACCCAGCTTGCCGATCGTGCGGCAGCTCGCGACATCCTCGTCGTGCATACGCCGCGCCTCGACCGTCAGGCGGACCTTGAGCTGCTCGACCGATTCACCGGCATGGGCGGCGTCGGCAAAGGCGCGCTTCATGCGCTCGATGGCCCAGAAGAGATTGACGGCCGTCGGACGGGTCGCCGCCATCAAGTCGCAGGTTTTCTGGAACTCCGCGGCGAACTGGCGCGTGCCCGTCGCCTTGCTGCGGGTCATCCCGAGCGCAATGCCGAAGGCCGCTGCCACGCCAATCGCCGGAGCGCCGCGAATGACCATCGTGCGGATCGCCTTGGCGACGTCATGGGCCGACCGACAACGGACGTAGACCTCGTTGGCCGGCAGCTTGCGCTGATCCACCATGACCACGGCATCGTCTTCCCAAGCGATCGTCGGGAGCATTGCGACAATCATATCGGCAGACGGCACACGGCAGACGGCAGGCGGCAGAGGCAGACGGCAGGGGTCGGCGGCAAGCGGTACAGCGCACACGGCACACGGCACACGGCACGCGGCAGACGGCAGACGGTAGGCGGCAGTCGGCGAGAGGAGACGAAGCAACCGGGTTGCCCTCAAGGATCGCGAGAGTAACCCGGTTGCATTGTCAGCGACTTTGCGTTTTGCACTCTGAACTCTGCACTCTGTGAGCACTCCGCACCCAGGGACCTGAGTACCCATCGCACCTGGCTCGTAACTCTGCACGCTGGCGCCAGGCCCTTACTTTCCGAGTAGACGGCTGTCGAAGGGATGCGGCAAGAGCGCGGCGAGCGCCAAGCGTGCGGTGACCCGATCGAGGTTGGCCAAGATGACCTCGATGTCGCCGGCGAATTCCCACAGGATCTGACGGCAGGCGCCGCACGGCGGTGTCGGGGCTTCGGTGTCGGCCACGACGGCCACGCGCCGGAACGATCGATGCCCTTCGGAAAGCGCCTTGAACATCGCGACGCGTTCGGCGCAGATGGTCAGCCCGTAGGTGGCATTCTCGACGTTGCATCCGGTCACGATGGCGCCGCCGGCGGTCTCGAGCGCCGCCCCGACGCGGAAGCGGGAGAAGTCCGCCACCGCGTGCTCACGCGCCGCCCGCGCCGCGCTCACCAGCGGATCAGAGACGCTCAATGACGGCCTCGAGCAACGCGATGAACTGGCCCCGAATGCGACGGGTGGTTTCCATGACCTCGTCGTGGTGAAGCGGCAGCGGCAGAACGCCGGCCGCCATGTTGGTGATGCACGAGATGCCGAGCACCTCGACCCCCATGTGCCGGGCGACGATCGCCTCGGGCACGGTGGACATGCCCACGGCATCGGCGCCGAGCGTTCGGAACGCGCGAATCTCGGCAGGCGTCTCGTAGCTGGGGCCGTGAACGGCGACATACACGCCGTGCTCGACCTGCAGGCCGATGGCGTCGGCCGCTCGGTCCGCGATGGCTCGAAGCCGCCGCGAGTAGACCTCGCTCATATCCGGGAAACGGACGCCGAAGCGCTCGTCATTCCCCCCGACCAGCGGATTGCTCCCAAGCAGGTTGATGTGATCGTCGATGATCATCAGCGCGCCAGTCGAGAATTTCGTGTTGATACCGCCGGCGGCATTGGTGAGCACGAGGTGGGGAACGCGCAAGGTGCCCAGGACACGTGCGGCGAAGGCCACCGTCGTCAAGGGGTGTCCCTCATAGAAGTGCGCACGCCCCGATAAGGCGAGAACCCGCTTGCCGCGAACCGTGCCGCCCACGAGCCGTCCCGCATGGCCGATGACGGCGGCGGCCGGCCAATGCGGAATGTCGTGGTAAGGAACGGCAAGCGCGTCGGCTAGCCCGTCGGCGAAGTCGCCGAGACCGGAGCCGAGCACGACCCCGACGTCTGCGCCGCCGTAGCCGCGGCCGCGCAGCCACTCGGCCGCTTCGCTGACGCGATCGAAATACGACATAGTCATGGTCCGGATATCCAACCTGGTTGCCCTCATGTAATTCGAGAGCAACCAGGTTGGTTGTCACATCAGAAATCCCACGATGATCGCGGTGACGAAGTTGGCGAGCGTGCCGGCGAGCATCGCGCGAAGGCCGAGGCGCGCGAGATCGTGGCGACGCGTGGGGGCGAGGGCGCCGATACCTCCGATCTGGATGCCAATGGAGCTGAAGTTGGCAAAGCCGCACAAGGCGAAGGTCGCGATGGTAAATGACCGCGGATCGAGCGTCTCCTTGAGCGTCCCCAGTTGCGAAAACGCGATGAACTCGTTCAGCACCATGCGAGTCCCGAGCAAGTTGCCGACGACCGCCGCGTCGCGCCACGGCACGCCCAAGCTCCACGCCACCGGCGCGAACACCCAGCCGAAAATCTGTTGCAGGCTGAGGCCTACTGTGCCAAGCACGGCGTTGACCAGCGCGATGAGCGCCACAAACGAGATCAGCATTGCGCCGACATTGAGGGCGAGCTGAAGCCCCTCGGCTGTTCCTCGCCCGGCAGCGTCGATGACGTTGACGTCGGTCTTCTCCACTTCCAGGCGTACGGTGCCCAACGTCTCGGGGACGTCGACCTCGGGCACGAACATCTTTGCCAGCATCAACGTGCCGGGGGCGGTCATGATCACGGCGGTGAGCAGATGGGCCGGCTCGATCCCGAACGCGATGTAGGCCGCCATGATCCCGCCCGAGATGTGCGCCATCCCCGACGTCATCACCGTCATCAGCTCCGACTGTGTCATGCCGGCAAGATACGGTCGGATGGTCAGTGGCGCTTCGGTTTGCCCCATGAAGATGCTGGCGGCGACGTTGAGCGACTCGGCGCCGCTCGCGCCCATGACGCGGTTCATGACCACGGCAAAGAGCCGCACGATGAGCTGCATGACGCCGAAGTAGTACAGGATGGCGAAGAGAGCGGCGATGAAGATGATCGTCGGCAGCACCTGGAATGCGAAGATCACGCTGTACTGGGCGCCGGCCGGCCCCAACACGCGCGTCATGATGTCTCCCCAGACTGCCCGGTCGCCCAACGGACCAAAGACGAACGAGGCTCCGACGGCGGAGTACTCGAGCAGCTGGCGGATCCGATCGCCGAGCGCCTGAAAGGTTGCCTGCCCGACCGGAGTCTTCAGAACGAGAATCGCGAGTAGCACCTGAAGGCCAAGACCCCACAACACGATCCGAGGACGGATCGCTCGACGGTTCGTGGAGACCGCGACGGCGAACGCGAAGATGAGCGCCAAGCCGACGAGCGGCTGCAGCCGCACCAACAAGACCTCCACTCGATCCTCGCTTTCACGCGCGGCGCATCACGCCTCGGCCTGCACCCACCCGAGCACGAGCGGAGGCGTCTCTACCGCCGCGCGGCCGATCGTCACCGCCTTGCCGGCGAGCAGACGTGCCTCGTCGAGGCGCTGATCGTCGTTGAAGTGGAGATCCATCAACGGGTCGCCGGCGCGGACGGGCTCTCCAGGTTTCCGATGGAGAACGATGCCCGCTGCGTGGTCGATTGGGGCGTCGACGCGGTCGCGCCCCGCACCGAGCAGCATCGAGGCGCGACCGATCATCTCGGCGTCCATACGTGCCACGGTTCCAGAGTCCTCGGCCTGCACGGTGAGTCGCCGAGCCGCCTGCGGTAGCCTCGTCATATCGTCGACCACGCGCGCATCGCCTCCTTGGCGCGCGATGAGCGCCCGCAGTTTCGCCGTCGCCGCACCCGAGCGGAGGGCGTGTCGGACCTGCGCCTCGGCAGAGGCGGGATCGAGCGCGCGACCCCCGAGATGGACCATTCGCGCCGCGAGCGTCACGACGAGGGCCTCGAGATCCGCTGGACCGCGGCCTGCGAGCGTGGCAATGCACTCCGTAATCTCGAGCGCATTGCCGACAGTTCGTCCAAGTGGTGCGTCCATCGCCGTGATACAGGCCTCGGTGCGAACACCAGCCGCCGTGCCGATCGCCACGAGCGAACGGGCAAGCGCCGTGGCATCCTCGCGCGTGTGCATGAAGGCGCCACGACCACACTTGACGTCCAGGACGAGAGCGTCGCTACCCTCGGCGATCTTCTTGCTCATCACCGATGACGAGATCAAGGGGATGCTTTCGATCGTGCCCGTGACATCGCGAAGCGCGTAGAGCTTCTTGTCCGCAGGCGCGATTCGTGCGGTCTGGCTCACGAGCGCGCACCCGACATCGGCCAGCGCCCCCCGGAACTCATCGAGCGTCAGCGCCACTCGAAATCCGGGAATGGACTCGAGCTTGTCGAGCGTGCCGCCTGTGTGGCCGAGTCCCCGGCCCGACATTTTCGGCACGACGACGCCGCAGGCGGCCACCAGGGGCGCCAACACAATCGACACCTTGTCGCCGACACCACCCGTGGAGTGCTTGCCGACCTTGACCCCCTGGATGGCCGACAGATCGACCCGGTCGCCCGAGCGGACCATCGCGTCGGTCAACCAGGATGTCTCCTGCCCCGACATCCCACGAAGGACGATCGCCATGAGAAGGGCCGAGGTCTGGTAGTCGGGCCAGGAGTTGTCGGTCGCCCCGGTGACGAAGGCGTCGATCGCCTCGCGCGACAGCGAGGCGCCATCCCTCTTCGCACGGATGATATCGACCGCTCGCATCGGCGCGCGAAGTATAGCTCAGGGGCGCAGCGGGCGGGTTCACGCGACAGGTGCGCGGGTGCGACAGGTACTCAGGTGCTTGGGTGCGGAGCGCTCACAGAGCGCAGAGTTCAGAGTGCAGAGTTCAGAGCGCAAAGTGCAAAGTGCAGTGTCTGCTGCCCGCCGTGTGTGCCGTGTGCCGCTTGCCGCCTGCCGCCTGCCGAGCCCCTGCCGCGTGCCCCCGTGTGCCGCGTGCACCCGTGTGCCGTGTGCCGTGTGCCGTCTCTACTCATAACGCAAGGCGTCCACCGGATCGACGCGGCTGGCGCGCGACGCGGGCAGCCAGCCGGCGAAGAGGGCGACCGACCCGAGCACGATCGCAACGGCCACAATCGTCAGCGGGTCCGTAGGCTGCACCTCGAACAAGGCGCGCCGAATCGCCGCGCTCGCGAGGGGAGGTTCGGTCAAGGGTGGGCGGAAGGCGGGGTGCAACGTTCGAGGGCAGAGTGCCGTGTGGGCCGTCGGGTGCCGTGCCCGTGTCCATGTCCGTGTGCCGCAAGCTGTCTGCCGACCTGCCGTCTGCCGTGTGCCGTGCCGTAAGCTGTGTGCCGTGTGGGTCTGGTGTTTTGACACTCACCTGAGACCTGCTGCCTATAGAATGCTGTCGTCATCTGCTCTGGGCACGGGCTCACGCGAGCCCACCCGTGTGTCGTGACCGAAACCCCCGACCTGCTTCCTCCGGATCGCAGCAGCCACCTCGCGGAGTTCGCGCGGGCGTGCCGGACGGCCGCACGCGTCGTCAGCATGTATCCTGGCACGCACCCCGCGATTGGGCAGGCGCTCACGCGCGTCGCGGACGCGTCGGTGCGTCTCAATGGTGACGCATCGATCACGCTCACGATCCTCCCCGCCGGTATGCTCCTCGATGGACGGGCCGCCGAACGTCCCGATGCCGCCATCGCGGAGCTCGCCGAGCTGCTGCACGGCCACCGGATCGGTGAGCTGACGCTATTCGGTCCGCTGACCGTTGCCGGCTGGCTCGCGTTTCTCCAACTTCTCGCCCGACCAACGGAGAGCCTCGACGACGAGGGCGGCATCGCGCGCGTCTGGCGCGAGCGCGACGCCGGGCCGCTCGAGATCCGGCAAATCGACTACAGCGAGGTGCTCAAAGCGCGTGACGGCAGCGCCGTGACGGCGTGGGATCGGATCGTCACCGATTATCTCGAAGGTGAGCGGGCGAATCTCGACGACGAAGCGGTGGCGGAGCTCCTCGAGATCGCAATCGATCCGACGAAGCTCGCCGAGTTCACCGAGCGACTTGTCGAGCGCGCACAAGAAGGCGTGGCCGGCATGCGCAAGGATGTCGTCATCCGCATCCTGCAGGTGCTCGCCGATTTCGTCGCCAAGTCGCGGCCGGCCCAGCTCGACTCGGTGCTCCACTACCTTGCCGGCATCATCCCGCGGCTCACACCGGAGATCGTCGGGCCGCTCATCTCCACGCCGGCGTCGGGAAAGAACATCGGGATCGATTTGGCAGGCGAGGTTCGGGCGCGCGCCAGCGACGAGACGGTCGTAGAGTTCGTTGCCAACTCGGTTGCGCGCGACCGCGGGGCCACGGCGCGTCTGGCCGAGGCCTTCCAAACGCTCGTGCCAGAGCCCGAGCGCCGAACTCGGCTGGTCGCGCTCGCGGAACAGGAAGTGGCGCAAACCCCGTTTGGGCGCCAGCCAGAGTTTCCCGATTTGTGGAAGCGCGCCCAGGAGATGTTGACCTCGTACTCCGATGCCGCGTATGTCGGTCGTGACTACGAC
>JAIVJN010000153.1 GCA_020200025.1 Acidobacteriota bacterium
CTGCTCGACTTCCTGACGGCCGACTACACGTTTGTGAATGAGCGAGTAGCACGTCACTACGGCCTTGCCAACGTGGCGGGCCCCGAGTTCCGTCGAGTGACCGTTCCCGAGTACCGCCGCGGCATCCTTGGCCACGGCAGTGTGCTGACGCTCACGTCGGTGGCCGATCGAACCTCGCCGGTCATGCGGGGCAAATGGGTGATGGAAGTGATGCTGGGGTCGCCGCCTCCGCCTCCGCCGCCGAACGTTCCCGCGCTCGAAGAGACGAAGGGGACGGTTGGCGGTAAGCTGCTGTCGGTGCGCGAGCGCATGGAAGAGCACCGCAAGAATCCGGCGTGCACCCCGTGTCATCGCGTGATCGATCCGCTCGGCCTCGCGCTCGAGAACTTCGACGTCACCGGCAAGTGGCGGATCAAGGACAGCGGCGTCGATATCGATTCGACGGGCGAGCTCTACGACGGCACCAAGATGGCTGGCCCGGCCGGCCTGAGGAACGCCCTGCTGAAGCATAAAGATGTGTTCCTGCTCAGCTTCACCGAGAACCTGATGACCTACGCGCTGGGGCGTCGCGTCGAGCCGGCGGACATGCCGACGGTTCGCCACATCGTGCGAAGCGCGGCGGCGAACGACTACCGGATGTCGGCATTCATCGTGGGTCTCGTCAAGAGCGACGCGTTTCAGATGAGTACGGCGGCACCGGCGACGGAGACGGTGGCAGAGCGACCGGGGCAGTAACGCAAAGCGCCAAGGCAAGAGTCGGAAGGCAGAAGACAGAAGGTTCGATTCGGAGGAGTCGATGTTCATCACGCAAAAGCATCTGTCGCGTCGGACGGTTCTCAAGGGGATGGGTGTCACCATGGCCCTCCCACTGCTCGAGGCGATGGTGCCCGTGGGACGGGCGCTTGCGCAGAACGCGTCGAACAAGACACGGCTCGTCGCGATCGAGATGGTGCACGGCTCTGCCGGGAGCACGGCCTTGGGAGCGACGAAGAACATGTGGTCGCCCGCTGCGGTCGGATCGGCCTTCGATCTCTCGCCCAGCAGCCTGATGCCGCTCGACGCCTACCGCGACTACCTGACCATCGTCAGCAACACCGACGTCAGGAACGCCGAGGCGGCGACGCCGCCCGAGATTGGCGGCGACCACTTCCGCTCCGCCGCGGTGTTCCTCACCCAGTCGCATCCGTATCAGACGCAGGGCTCCGACATCCGTTCGGGCACGTCGCTCGATCAAATCTATGCGCAGAAGTTCGGGCAGGAAACTCCGATCCCGTCGATGCAACTGTGTATCGAGAACGTGGATCAAGCGGGTGGCTGCTTCTACGGCTATTCCTGTGCCTACACGGATTCGATCAGTTGGGCGTCGCCGACCGAGCCGTTGCCGATGATTCGCGATCCGCGTCTCGTCTTCGACCAGCTCTTCGGCGTCGGCGGGACACCTGAAGCGCGCGCCATCCGCCGCCGCCGTGACCGCAGCATTCTCGACCGCATCACCCGCTCGGTGGATCGGCTGAAGGGCGATCTCGGCACAGCCGATCGCGCCCGCCTGACCGACTATCTGGACGATGTGCGGGAGATCGAGCGGCGTATCCAGAAGGTGGAGGCCTTCAACAGCAGCGGCGAACACCGCGAGCTGCCGGGCGCTCCCATCGGTGTGCCGGACTCGTATACCGAGCATGTCAAGCTGATGTTCGACCTGCAGGCGCTCGCCTTCTCATCGGACATCACACGGGTCATCGCCTTCAAGATGAGCCGGGACGTGTCGAATCGCGTGTTCAACGAGGCCGGTGTCACGACCGGCTTCCACATCGCGTCGCACCACCAGGAGCGGGAGGATCGGATTACGGATCTGGCGAAGATCAACCGGTATCACGTGAGCCTGCTGCCGTACTTCCTCGACAAGTTGAAGAACACGGCTGACGGCGACAGCAACCTGCTCGACAATGCGCTCATCATCTACGGCTCGCCGATGGGCAACTCGAACGTGCACAATCACAAGCGCTGCCCGCTCTTCATGGCTGGTCACGCGGGCGGCAAGCTGAAGGGCAACTTGCATCTCAAGGCCGCCGAGGGCACGCCGATGGCCAACGTGTTCTTGACGTTGTTGCAGGATCAGGGTCTCGAGATGCCGCAGTTCGGCGACAGCACGGGCACGTTCGAGTTGAACAAGGCGATGGAGACGACCGAGGCGGGCTGATGGGTGCAGAGTGAAACTCTTAACGCTCAACTCTGAACTCTGCACTCACTCTGAACTCTGCACTTTGAACTCTGCACTGGGTTAGAGGAGATCGGTATGTCAAGGCTTCTGAGTGGTCTGGTGCTGAGCGCTTTGGGCGCTGTCTGCTTCTCGACGTTTCTCGACGCCGCCGGTCCCGCGCCTGTGGCGGAGGCCGCGCAGCAGCGGGACGCGGTCGCCGTGCGCGCGCTCCTGAAGCAGGGGAGCGACGTCAACGCTGCGCAAGGCGACGGGATGACCGCCCTCCACTGGGCGGCGCTGCAGAACGACGCCGAGCTGGCGACCATGCTCCTTTATGCCGGCGCCAATGTGCGCGCGACAACGAGGCTGGGTGGCTACACGCCGCTCCATCTCGCATCGCAAAGCGGGGCGGCGGCGGCCATCGAGCCGCTGATCAAATCGGGCGCCGCGGTAGGCGCCCTGACATCGACGGGGGCAACGCCGCTGATGCTCGCGGCGGCCGCGGGGAGCGTCGAGGTGGTTAATCGCCTGATCGAGGCTGGCGCGGATGCGAATGCCGTGGACACCGCGCACGGCGAAACGGCGTTGATGTTCGCGGCGGCGCTGGATCGCACCGAGGTGGTGCGCGCGCTGATTGCCAAGGGCGCCGACGTGGCAGCGACGGCGAAGGTGGTCGATCTGGCCGCGCTCACGGCGCCGGGCGAAGAAGCGTTCCAGGCCTCGTCGCGCCGTCCAGAGCCGATGCCGCAAGCGCCGGAAACACGGCAGTCGCCGGCGCGCGAGGCCAATGCGAGTCAGCCGTCCACCGGGGCACCGGCGCCGGCGCCCGCTGCACCCAAGCAGATCCCGGGGGTCAGCCGCGGTTTCCTCTACAACGAGCTCATTGGCGCTCAAGGGGGTCTCACGGCGCTGCACTTCGCCTCCCGACAAGGTGCCTTCAACACCGTTCAGGCGCTGGTCGACAGCGGTGCCAACGTCAATCAAGTCAGCCCCGGCGACCGCATGAGCCCCCTGCTCATCGCCACGATCAACGGTCACTTCGACATCGCCAAGTACTTGCTCGACAAGGGGGCCGACCCGAACGTGTCGAGCGACGCGGGCGTCACGCCGCTCTATGCCGTCATCAACGTGCAGTGGGCGCCGAAGGCGTTCTATCCGCAGCCGCGCGCCTATCTGCAGCAGAAGCTCTCGTACCTCGATTTCATGACGCTGCTCCTCGACAAAGGCGCCGACCCGAACGTGCGGCTCCGCCGCAAGATCTGGTACAGCACCTATAACTTCGACAACCTGCGCATCGACGAAGTCGGCGCCTCACCGTTCTGGCGTGCCGCCTACGCCAGCGATGTCGACGCCATGAAGTTGCTGGTCGCGCGCGGTGCCGATCCGCATGTCCCGACGATGAAGCCGGCAGGGCAGGGACGACGCCGGAACGACGGCGCCGCTGAAAGCGTGGACACGTCGGGCCTGACGCCGCTGCCGGTCGGCGCGGTCGGCATTCCCTCGCTGCAGGCCGCGGCCGGTTGGGGCTACGGCGATGGCTTCGCCGGCAACGCGCATCGCTTCGCGCCCAGTGGCATGATGGCCGCCGTGAAATATTTGGTTGAGGAGATCGGCGCCGACGTCAACGAGCGTGACTACGATGGCAACACCGCGCTCCATCAAGCGGCCGCGCGCGGCGACAACGAGATGGTCCAGTATCTCGTCGCCAAGGGTGCCGACGTCACCGTCATCAACCGCGACGGGCAGACGACGGTCGACATGGCGAATGGCCCGGTGCAGCGCATCCAACCCTTCCCCGAGACGATCGCGCTGCTCGAAAAGCTTGGGGCCAAGAACAATCACAAGTGCATCTCTTGCTAGGCAGGTAGGGCGGATCAGGCAGGTTGGGCAGGTTGGGCGGGTCGGCTGGTTGGCCGGTTGCGGAGGTCGGAAGCGATCGAATCGTGGAGTCGTCTGGCGACGGAGGTCGGTCGGGCCATCGGGGCCCCACCACCCGCCCCACCCGTTCTACCCGCCCTACCCCTGTGACTTCTGAATTATTCTTCCCGGCAT
>JAIVJN010000382.1 GCA_020200025.1 Acidobacteriota bacterium
GCCGCGCCCGCGATGGTCAATACGGACAGAATCGCCGGTACCGGACCTCGCGCAGGGCGCTCGGTCGGCGGCGCAATTCGGGGGTCGGATGTAGCGGCACCACAGCGATAGCAAATCAGCGCCTTGTCGGCGATATCGGTTCCGCACTTACGACATTTCATGGAAAGGGGATAGGAGCCGGGCCACGAGCGGGCAGGAGGCCGATCATCGACCGATCAGCCCCGAACGACAGCGGGGATCGCCGGCGCCGAGTCACCTGCGCAACCCGTCGCAACAGGTGAGTTGTCGTCTCAGCATACTATGGGTGCCCGAGCCGATGCTCCCGCTGAGTGATGTCATTGTCCCGCGCGAACGGTCGTACGTCGCGCTCGCGATCGTCCTCGCCACCACGATCATCTTCAGTGTGCAGGTCGTCGCGGGTTCCGGGTTCGCGCGTTCGATGGTGGACACGTGGAGCCTCGTCCCCGCCCGTCTCTCGGTCGTCGCCGTGGTGACGTCGTTGCTCCTGCACGACGGCGGATGGCACCTGGCGGTGAACATGCTCGCGGTCTGGATCTTCGGCGAGAACCTCGAAGATCGCCTTGGTCACGGCCGTTTTCTGATGTTCTTTCTGCTGTGCGGCGCAGCCGCGGCGCTCGCGCACAGTCTGCTGCACCCATGGTCGGTCACCCCCATCATCGGAGCCAGCGGTGCGGTCGCCGGTGTCACGGGGGGGTATCTCATCACCTATCCCCAGTCGCGCGTCCTGACGGTCGTGCCGGTTCCGCCCGTGCTGGTCGAGCTACCGGCCGCGATCCTGCTGGCGCTCTGGTGCAGTCTTCAGGTGCTGAGCAGGCTCGGCGCCGATGCCGGTATGGGCGGGATCGACGTTTCAGGCGGCCTATCACTCGCAGGATTGGGGGCAGGCTTTGCGACCGGCGTCGTCGCGTGCCTCGGGCTGCGTCGCCCGCTGCGGTGGGACTGATAGCAAACGAAGGGCGCGAGGACATCCAACCGGGTTGCTCTCATGGTCACTCGAGAGCGACCGGTTGGTTCTCATCGTTCAGGATCGCTGCCGAATCTCCCGCGACACTTTGGCCAATTCGACCATCAGTTTCTCGAATGCAGCGGTAAATTGCGGCGCCGGCATCTGCGCCTTCTTCAGTTTGAGCGCCTCGGCTTCGGCCTCGAGGTCGCGGCGGCGGCGCAGCAGGTCGGCGAGCTCCGGGTTCGACGCGGCGAGCGGATTCTCCGCGTCCAGGTATACGGTCCGAGCGATCGCGCCGTCGGGACCGGGCGCCTGCTCTTCGCGGCCTTGCCGATCCCCGTTGTCGTCGAGCAGCGCCCGTTCGGTCGTGAGCTGCCCCCGCTGCTCGTAATGCTGCCGCACGGCGAGACTCGCGGCGGCAAAGACTTCGTAGATCGACGTCCGCCCATTCTTGTCGAGATCGGTCGACGCCTCGCGCATGGCTTTCACGAAGTATTCGGGGAAGACCGTCGCGTACTTCTGCGCCGCTGAATCGGTCGCCGTGATGACCACGCGACCCCGCGATGAGAGCTGCTCGAGGAACGGGAAGCTCGACTCGGTCGTGTTGACGAGCACCAGTCGCGACGGAAGATTGCCGAAGAGCGAGGACCAATCGGGTGCCGTGAGATCCGGTCCAACCAAATTGAACTTCGCGACTTCCCCGTCGAACGTGCCGTGGCCGAGCAACACCACCAGGAGCAGGTCTTCGCGGGCGAGCTGCCCACGCATCTCGGTGAGCACCTTGCGGAGGTTCTCAGCCGTCGCCCGCTCAGCGGGAGGAACGGTCTCGTCGCCGAGCACGCGAACCCGTGTCGTGTCGAAGCCATAACGGCTGGACAGCGCTTCGGACAGGGCATTACGCCACGCGCGCATCTGTTCCGCGTACTTCTCCGTCCGTCCCGGATGACGCGAGGTTCGCCCTTCGGCACATGCGGCGTGCTCCGGCCAGCGTCATGCCAGCCCCACGCGGCGACGGGCGATCCATTCAGCAGTCAAGAGACAGATGACAGCGGCTAGACTCCAGCCGGTGTTCCAGAGATCCCGCATTTCGAGCGGACGATCGCTCTCGAGACGCGCCTCGAGCAGCGGCAACAGTTCGCCGGCGGCATCCGCGCCCACATATCGCCCGCCCGTTGCCTCTGCGATGCGGCGCAAGACGGCTTCGTTCAAGTGCGGCTCGCTCATTTCGACGTCTGCACCTCCGACGAGCATCGGCCGCCGCAGGGTGACTGGCGGAAGCCCTTGACGCCGCACATCGGCTTCCACCCGATAGACGCCCGCCTGATCGAAACGGGCGGATGCAGTGTAGCGTCCCTCACGTGGATCGCTGAGAGCGGCCGACAACACTCGTTCCTGGGCGCCCGGCGGCGTGACGCGAATCTGCACGTGCGCGTCGGCGACGGGCTTGAATTCCTCGTCGCGCACGATGACGTTGATCGCTTCGGTCGTGCCCGGCAACGTCACCGCCATCGGCGCGATGAGCGCCGACTCTGGAGCGCCGGCCGAGAGCCAGCGCGCCGCCTGTCGCCAGACGGTCTCGTAGGTGCGGTCGGCGGCCGGCAGGAGCATCCGCCAACGCCACGCGGCTTCGCCTGCGAAAATCATCGATCGCCCCTGACCGTAGCGCTGAGCCGCGAAGATCGGTCGAACCTCGCCTGCTCCGCTCCCCGCCACCGCGAGCACCTGCGCGCCAGGACGAGCCTCGCCCAGCGTCGCCGTCGCCGCGAGCGGCGGAAGCTGCGCCCATCGTTTCCGACTGTCGTCGATCGAGACTGCCAGCCGCGTCGCCGGATGCGCCGCGCCATCGTCGGTGAGCGCCAGAGCGTTTTGCGGGGGCGACCCGGCGGTGCGCGCGACTGCCCCACCGCTATCGTTCAAGTCGAGCGGCAGCACCTCCTCGAGCGGCGTCCCCATCAAGCCGGCGCGCTCGAACGAGCGCGCGCCCAGAACCATGAGCCCGCCGCCGCGGGTCGCGACAAATGCGGCCGTCATGTCGAGCTGGTCGCGGCTGAAGAACTCGCCCTCGATGTTTCCGAAGACGATCGCGTCATAGCGAAAGAGATCGGCGCGCTTGATTGGGTAGCCGACGGCTAGGGCGGCGGCGCGGCTGGCGCCCGCCTGTACAAAGAACGTATCGCGTCCTTGATCGTTCTGTCCTTTCCGCACGACCGAGTCGACTTCGAGCCCTGGATCCAACGCCAACGCCCGCTTCAGGAACGTGTGTTCGAATCCGGGCGCGCCTTCCACAATCAGCACGCGACGGCGACGCCCTTGGGGAGGAACCAGCACGCTCCGAGTATTGTTCTCGGCCGCGATCTCACTGGCTACCGGGGGAATCTGCACCGTGTACACGGTCGCATTGTCCGAATCCGGCGAGACGGTGAACACTTCATGGACGGGGGCACCATCGGCGGGCGACGAGAACCTTCGGACTTCGAGCGGCCGGCCGTTCGCGCTCAACCTGAGCTCCACTGGTTCCCTGCCGTAGCCGCTTCCCACCGCTGAGACACTCAGGTCGACCGATGAATCGGCCAACACCGGCTCGCCGACCGTCAGATTCACCACTTCTCGATCGCGAATGCCGCTCGCCTTCCCGACGCCGACGGCATAGACCGGCGCTGGAAGCCGCCCGGCGGATCCAGCCTCCTGATTGGCGGTGTCGCCGCCGTCCGACACGACGAGGATCCCACCCAGGCGTTGATGGCGATACCGCTCCGCCACGGCGCTCAAGGCTTCACTCAAATCGCTCCGTCGAGCGGTTGCGGCCAGGGGAGCAGACTCGGCGCGTGCGAGCGCCTCGCCGAAGGTGTAGAGCTCCACGCGAAAGCGGCGAGTCAGCTTCTGTTCGAGGTCGCGTGCGACCGCTTCCGCGCGCTCGATTCGCGCCGGCCCGCCATCGTCAGACAGCCGCATGCTTCGCGAGATATCGACCAGCACCGGCACGACGCGATCGCGAACGTCGGCCGCCGGCACGACCCGCACGGGGCGAAGAAGAAAGACGACGAGCAGGAGCAGCGTGGCGGCGCGCAGGCCGATGAGCCGGGCCCGCTGACGCGCACTGAGCGCGATCGCGGTTCGGGCGTAGGTGACCCAGGCGAGCGCGAGCGCCGCCGCGCAGGCCAACACGTATCCCCACCATGGAAGTGCGACGGCGAACCGCATCAAGACCCCGGCGGTCTACTGAGGAGCCCTCCGCGGAGCAGCGAGCGACCGATAGTAGCGATCCACCTGCTCGCGGTAGGACTCGGGTACCGCTTCGTGCCGGCCCGCGTTGAGACGTTCCCGATTCTCACGGTCGCGCAGCTTGCCGGAGACGCTCGTTTCGACCTGCTCCAGCGCGACCAGCAAGTTCTGCTTGAGCGATTCCCACTTGGCGAAATCCTGCTTGAAGCTCTCGGTGCCCGGCGCCGAGATACTCGGCCACCAGCCTTCGGGCGTGTTCGGACCTAGCATCGTGCCGGGATTGTCGCGACGAAGCTCTTCGGTCATCCGCTCGGCTTCGCGCATGCGCTCGGCGATTTCGCGCTGCATCTCTCCGTTGCCGCCCGCGCGTCCGCCGCCGGTGCCGCCCGACTGACTGGAAGAGCCCTCGCGTCCTTGCGATCCTGGCTGTGAACCCTGCGACTGCGACGACTGTCCACGCTGCCCGGGTTGCTCACCTCCACGTTCGGACGATGACGTCTGTCCTTGTTGCCCGGGCTGCTGGGGTGTCTGCGCGTCTGCACTCTGCTCTTGGGCGGCCGAGTCCTGGCTCCCCTGACGTTGCAGCTCGGAGATCGAGCGTTCGAGCTCGGCGACACGTTGGCGCAGCTCCTGCGTCCGTGACAACTGATCGGACAATCGCCGAGCGTCGGCCGATTCTCCGCCGGCGGTCGCGCCCAGACGATCGGCGACGCGATCGAGCGCTTTGGCCAGCTCCTCGGCTTCGCCGATCGCGCGCCGCGCGTCGCTGTCACGTCCGGGCTGCTCGCGTTCTTTCGGCGGTGCGGCCGCGCGCTCGGCTGACGAGCCCTCGGCTTCGCGGGCGTCCCCACGCGAGTCGCTGCCGTCGCGAAGACCTTTCGCGGACTGGCGCATGCGCTCGGCCAGTTGTTGGCGTTCGAGCTCGCGCGCAGCCGCGTCGATAGCCTGTTGCCCGCTGCGATCGCCACCCGAACCCTGCGCCAACGTCCGTGCCGTACCCGTCAGGCGCTCGACCCGATCGGCCAGTCGCTCCTGCTCGCCGGCAAGCCGACGGCGAGCATCCTGCCCGGCCTGCCCTGCGCTCGTCCGCGTCGCCTCGTTGGCGAGCCGGCGCTCTGCATCAGCCAGTTGCCGCGTCTCGAGTTGCAAGTCGCCGAGCGCGCGCTTACGGTCGTCGGGCCGCGCGCCTTGCATCTGCTGCTCGAGGTCGCGCAACTGTTCGAGCGCGCGTGAGCCACGCGCGCTGGCCTCGGTGGGATCCTGCCGGCGAAGCTCGGAAGCAGCGTCGCGCATCTTCTCGGAGATTTCGCGCAATTGACGACCGTTCGTCTGCGCGCTGCGACCGCCTTGTCCCTGCTGACCGTTCGCTTGCTGACCTTGCTGACCTTGCTGAGACGGCGTCGGCGACTGCGACGACGGCTGCGATTGCAACTGCCGCGCGAGCTGCTCGGCCTGTTGGCGCAAATCGTTCTGCTCGCGGGTGAGGCGCTCGAGCTGGCGCTTCAGCTCTTCCTCGGCCAGTTGCTCGCGATGGCGCGACAGCTCCTCTTGCTCGCGGTTCAGTGCTGCCTGGCGGCGGGCGAGCTCGCGGATCTTTTCGAGCGGATCCTCCTCACGCTTCTCTTCTTCGCGAGTCTCCGACGTATTGGGCGTCTCGTAGTTGGTCTCCTGACGCTTGCGCAACTCCTGATCGAACAGTGTGGACAGATCTGGAC
>JAIVJN010000383.1 GCA_020200025.1 Acidobacteriota bacterium
CTATTTCCCCGAGCTCCACGAGCTCTTCCTGGCAACGTTGCCTCCGGGCTGTGTCATCGACGGCGAGATCGTCATCGCGACGCCGCGCGGCCTCGACTTCGATGCCCTCCAGCTCCGCCTGCACCCGGCCGCGTCGCGCGCGGCCAAGCTGGCAAAGGAGACGCCGGCCGCCTTCGTCGGCTTCGATCTCCTGGCCGTCGCCCGTCAAGACCTCAGGGACGCGTCGCAAGCCGAGCGACGCGCACAGCTCGAAGGCCTGTTGCGATCGATTGAACCGCCCATTCACTTGACGCCCATCACGCGCGACCGCGCGCTGGCGACGGCATGGCTGGCGCGCTTCGAGGGCGCTGGGCTCGACGGCGTCATCGTCAAGCCCATCGAGGGAACCTACCAGCCCGGCAAGCGGGTGATGATCAAAGTCAAGCACGCGCGTACCGCCGATTGCGTCGTCGCCGGCTTTCGCTGGCACAAGAGCGGGATGGATCGAGTGGGCTCGCTGCTGCTCGGACTCTACGACGATCGCGGCACGCTGCACCACGTCGGCGTCACCTCGTCGTTCACGATGGCTCGCCGCAAGGAGCTGGCTGGGGAGCTCGAGGCGCTGCGCATCAACGCACTCGAGAACCACCCATGGCGCGACTGGGCGCACGCGGACGCGGCTGCGACGACACGGATGCCCGGTGGGCAGAGCCGCTGGAGCGCCGGCAAAGATCTCTCGTGGGAGCCGCTGCGGCTCGAGCGCGTGTGCGAGGTCAAGTACGACCACCTGCAGGGCGATCGGTTCCGGCACGCCGCGATCTTTCATCGCTGGCGCCCGGACAAGCGACCGGACGAGTGCCGCTACGACCAGCTCGAGGTCACGCCCGCTTACGAGCTCGAGAAGGTGTTCGGCGCCACGCGGTCTCAGCGCTGACGCCGCCGGAACCGTCAGGCGCGCTGTCCGGATCCAAGGCCTCTTGGGTCGGCCGCAGTTCTTCCGGAACGTGCTGGAGGTTCACGCGCACGCGCGTCCAGGTGCTCGACCGGCCTCGCACGGCATCCACCAGGACGTCGGCGGGCGCCAGGTGAGTCGCCGCATCCGGGTGACGAGTGCGCCAGCGCTCGAAGCCCGCGAGCGCGTCCTCTTTTCGCTGCGCACGGCCGATCTCGATCAACGGATGCTTCGGCGTGCGTCGGGACGGCTGAACGCGTCGCGGCTCGCCTGGCTGTTTCTTGTACTGCGGCGGCCACGGGGCATCGCCGTGGCCATCGCGTGCGTGTTGCGCCGACAGCTCGAGCAGGCTCTCGAGCGAGCACGGATGCTGGTCGATGCTCGCGTGTCTGTCCCCGCCAGTGGCCATGCGCGACGGCATCGTCGCGAGCGTGAAATCTTCAGGACGGGCCACGTCGACCTCGTCCCACAGGAGTGGTGCCGACACGCGGGCGTCTGGCGTCGGGCGCACGGAATAGGCCGCCGCCACGGTGCGATCCTTGGCATTCTGGTTGTAATCGACGAACACACCGTGACGCTCTTCCTTCCACCATTTGCTCGTCGCGAGAGCGGGCGCCCGACGCTCGACCTCGCGCGCCAGCGCCAGCGCCGCGCGACGTACCTCGTCGAACGTCCAGGCCGCCTCGAGTCGCACATTGATGTGCATGCCGCGTGAGCCCGATGTCTTGGGCCATCCGACCAGCCCGAAGTCGATGAGTGTGGCATGCACCACCTGCGCAACCTTGCGCACCTGATCCCATGGCACGCCAGGCACTGGGTCGAGATCGACGCGCAACTCGTCGGGGTGTTCGAGATTGTCGGCACGGACGGGGTGCGGGTGCAGCTCGAGACAGGCGAGATTGGCCATCCAGGCGAGCGCGGCCGCATCGCGCGGCACGACTTCTTCCGCCGTCCGCCCGGAGGGAAAACGCAGCGTCGCCACTTCGATCCACGCGGGACGGGACTCGGGCGCGCGCTTCTGATAGAAAAACTCGCCGGCGATCCCGTTTGGGTAGCGTACCAGCACGTTGGGGCGCGCGCCTGCGGCGCGGAGCGCACCATCCGAGACGGCGAGGTAATAGCGCACCAGGTCGAGCTTGGTGTAGCCGGCTCGAGGAAAGAGCACCTTCCCCGGATTCGAGATCGCCACTTCGCGGTCGCCCACCACCAGACGCTCCGGTTCGAGTTTGCTCGGCATGGAATATCGGGGATCTTCCCACAGGGCCCCGCCCCGATGCGAGCATCGATCGCGAAAGCACGCCACCCAACCGTTTCATGTGGGGCGGAGCGACAGCCGATTTTCCTTATCCTGTCGCGCCCATCGTGCGACATCATCACGAGGTCTGGGATGGTTCCGGTTATCCCGACGCGTTGAGCGGCGAGAACATCCCTCTCGGAGCCCGCATCCTGGCGGTGGTCGACTGCTTCGATGCCGTGACGTCCGATCGACCCTACCGTCGCGCGCTTGGGAAAGACCAGGCGTCAGACATCCTGCTGACCCGTCGCGGGACGATGTACGACCGCGCGTGGTCGACGCGTTCATCGAGCTGACTCGTGCCGAGCCGATCGACAACCGTGACGCGGCCGAGCAGCAGCAGATGTCCGAGATGATCCATGCCTTCACGAAGGAGCGCGGCGTTTCCGCCGCCGCGACTGCACCGAGGGCCGAACCCGAGGCGCTGCGCTCGCTGTTGGAGAACGTCGCCTTTGGTATCGGCCGCGACGTCGAGTACGTGCTCTTCCTCTACCGGCCGGCGGCAGACTCCCTCGTCGCCAGCTCCGTCGCGAGCGTCGTCACGACAAACGTGCTGAAGCTGCCGCTTGGCGAAAGTGTTTCGGGATGGGTCGGCGCCAATCGTCGAAGCATCATCAACTCTGACGCGGCTCTCGACCTCGGCGCCACCGCCACCGAGCGAGAGGCACCGCTGCGCGGTTGCGCCGCCGTCCCGATCACCGCGGGTGAGCAGCTCCTCGGAGTCTTGACGTTTTACTCGACAAGAAGCCAGGCCTTTACCGTCGCGCATGCCGCCGGGCTCGAATGTTTGGCTCAGTTGGTGGCGCTCGGTCTGCAACGATCGCTATTCGCGATGCCCAGGAGTCAGGAATCCGTCGTGTTCAGGGTCCCTGGCCGCGCATCGTTCAAGCGATCCGCCTGAGCCGGCAGCTCACGCTCCTTCGAGGCAATATCGACTCGTTCCGACTTGATCTCGACCCGGAGCCGGCCGTAGAGACTCATATAGAAATTCGTGATCGCGTTGACAGCGAAGAACGCGATCACCCATCCTCGCCAATCCGGCAACAAGAGGCGATAGCCGGTGACGGTGACGAAGAGCGCCGTCACGTAGTGGCTGAAGCAGTACTCGCAGGTGAAGACATAGAAAAACTTCTGCTGCACGACCGAGCGGCACCGGGTGCTGCGATCGACACAACTGTCGCGGAGCTCACGAAATAGCTCTTCGTGGGTCACGGTCCACGTGACCGACGCGACGGGCAGCGCCAGGATGGCGAGCCAGACCAACTGTTCGATCAGCGCGCCGTTCATGCCTGTGCGCGGTCCCGTTCCGTACGCCGGTCGACGTCAATCGTCCTTACGGTTCGACAAGATCTTGTCATGCGGGAGGAGCGCCGAGCCTGCCTCGTCGGCGGCGTCCATCGCTCGCTCGTCGAGCTCGGCCTCGGTTGCCTGCCGTCACGTTTTTTCGATTCCACACTTCAACTCCCGCTCGAGGTCGAGCAACTGACGCGCCCATGCCAACGACCAACGCCGTTCTCAATGCGATTCCCTGACTGTAATACACCAGACACCCGAGCGGTGACACAGGTCTTTGGCCGAGCTCGATCATCGCGGTTGTCGCGAGCTCCGCTGCTTGTGTCAGGGTTCGAGGTCAGCGACCCGCGGATCGGCTATTGTTCCGCTACCGTGGGTCCGCTTTCCGCAGGTCGCGTCGCCGTCCTGTTCCTGCTCGCGACATTCACCATCGATTGCGGCCGGTCCTCAGACCCGGCCGTGCCGGGGTCAGTGAGACTCACTCGCCCGATCGGGTCGTGGCAGGGGAAGGGCAGTCGAACCATCGGCGTCCCCAGCGATTCGGGGCGCTTTCGCATCGCCTGGCAAACACGCGACGAACATCCCGCCGGCAGCGGAACGTTTCGTCTGACGGTTCATAGTGCGGTGAGCGGGCGGCCCATTCAGGTTGTCGCGGACCACCGCGGCGAGGGGAGTGGCAGCGCCGAGTTCGACGACGACCCTCGACCGTACAACTTCATGGTCGACTCGGCGCATGTCGAGTGGTCGTTGACCGTCGAGGAAGTCGTCATCGTCAGTGCGAGCGATAGGTGAAGCGATGCGAGATTTCCGCTCTGCGCCGTCTCATCGGTCGCTATGCGGAGTACAGGCAGAGCGCCGCAGCGAGCTCTGAAAGGCCGTGAGCGCGGTCACGAGCCGTACGGCCTCGTCGTGCAGGCGTTGCCATGCAGCATCCACCTCGACGACATCGAACTGGCCCGCGCGGGCCGCATCTTCGAGCGCGCGTGAGCACGCGACTACGGCAGCGGCCGAGAGGTTCGCCGCCGCTCCCTTCAGCGCATGCGAGCGCAGACGAATCTGTTTCTGATCGCGGGCCACCACCGCCGCGTGAAGCTGTTCGAGGCGCGCGGCCCCATCGTCGAGGAACAGTCCGACGAGCTCGGCCATCAATTCTTCGTCGCCGCCAAGCCGCCGACTGAGCTCGTCGGCATCGAACGGCGCGGAAGGCGGCGAACCGGCGCCCATCGATAGGGCCGGACGCTCGACCGCTGCGAAGAGCGCCTGTTTATCGACCGGCTTCGGTAGGTAGTCGTCCATGCCCGCGGCGAGGCAGCTTTCTCGATCGCCCTTCATCGCATGCGCCGTCATCGCGACGATTCTCGTGCGGTGTGCGCTCGTCGCCTCGAACTGCCGAATCAGCCGGGTCGCCTCGAAACCGCCCATCTCGGGCATCTGAATGTCCATCAACACCACATCGAAGCGCGACCGCTGAACGGCCTCGACCGCTTCACATCCGTTGTTGGCGATCTCGACGGCGTGACCTCGACGCGCGAGCATGCTCACCGCGACGCGCTGATTGACGAGATTGTCCTCGGCGACCAAGACGCGGCAGTGCACCAGCGTGGCTGCGCCAGTTGAAGCCGGCGGGGGGGCCGGCGGCCTGAGTGTCCCGCGCCCCGTGACGTCGCAGATCAGGTCGAAGAGCTCAGCGGCTTTGACCGGCTTGGTCAAGTGCGCCGCCACTCCAATGTCTCGGCACCGTGCCGCGTCGCCGAGCCCGCCCGACGAGGTCAGCATCACGACGGCGCTGCAGGCGAGATCCGCCCGACTCGCGATCTCTTCTGCCACCGCGAATCCGTCCATCTCGGGCATGTTGGCGTCCACGAGCGCCACGCCGAAGGGGTCGCCGGCGACCGCTGCATCCTCCAGCGCGCGAAGCGCCGCGCGTCCGCCCTCGATTGCTGTGGGTCGCATCTGCCACCGCGTGGCGAGCTCGAGAAACAAGCGGCGGTTCACGGCGTTGTCGTCGACGATGAGGACACGCAGGCCGGCCAGCGATGCGTCGTAGACGCGCACGGGCACGGAGGCGGGGGGAAACGTGGCGGTGAAGTGAAAGGTGCTGCCGCGGCCCGGATGGCTCTCGACCCAAATCCGCCCACCCATCAGGTGCACCAGCGTCGACGAAATCGTCAATCCCAGCCCGGTGCCGCCGAATCGGCGCGTGGTCGATCCGTCGGCCTGGCTGAAGGCTTCGAAGATGGTGGCGTGCTTCTCGCGAGCGATGCCGATGCCGGTATCGCTGACCGCGAATCGCACCCTGACGCTCTGATCGGCCAACTCCTCCTCGAGTCGGACCTGCACCCACACTTGCCCGCGCTCGGTGAACTTGATGGCGTTGCCGACGAGATTGGTCAGCACCTGCGCGAGCCGGCCCCGGTCGCCGGCAACGCCGGCCGGCACCTCGTCGGCGACATCGCCGATGAGCTCGAGGCCCTTGCCATGAGCCGACGGCGCCAGGGTCTTGAGCGTGGCGCCGATGACGTCGCGCAGGTCGAACGAGACGGTCTCCAGCTCGAGCTTGCGCGACTCGATCTTCGAGAAGTCGAGAATGTTGTTGAGAATGCTCAGCAGGGATCCAGCCGAGGCCTTGACCGTCTCGAGCCAATCGCGTTGCTCGGGTGCGAGTCGCGAGTCGAGCGCGAGCTCGGTCATTCCCAGGATGCCGTTCATCGGCGTGCGAATCTCGTGGCTCATATTCGCCAGGAACTCGCTTTTCGCGCGGCTGCCTTCCATGGCCTTGTCTCGCGCCGTGACGAGCTCGTTGTTGGCTGCCACGAGAGCCGCCGTTCGCGCGTCCACCGTCCGCTCGAGCTCCTCCTGGTGTCCCAGCAACTGCGCGTCATGTTGCTCAATCTCGGACAGCATCTCGTTGAAGCCGTCGATGAGCACACCGACCTCGTCGTGTCCCGCCTTGTGCGCACGAATTGCGTAGTTGCGGTCGCGCGTGAACGCACGCGTGACGTCGGTCAACTGAAGGATCGGCGCCAGGATCACACCCTGCAGCCACCACGACAGCACGAGGGCGACCGTGCACGTGCCGACGAGCACCAGGCCGATAATCCCGGCAAAGCGCGTCAGGCCCTCGGTAATCTCGCCGAGATCCGACTCGAGGTAGATGCTTCCCGCCACCTCGCCATCGAATGCGATGGGGCGGACCAGGCGCAGCACGCCGGTCTCGAAGCGTGCGTAGCCGCCCGGATCGGTGAACGCAGGTGGGGTGACGCGACTCAGAATGGGGACGGCAGCATTCTGCTGATCGCGATCGTACTGCGCGAACACCACGCCGTCGCGCACGATGGCGGCGCTGAGGATGTGACGGTTGACGGAGACCGACCGCAGCGTTTCGGTCGCCCCGGTCACATCGTTGAACGCGATTGCCGCCGTGCTGTTGGCCCCGACCAGGTCAGCGAGCATGCCGACGTCGCGCGCCAGCCGCGCCCGCGCCGCCGCCACGTCGTAGGCGATGAGGACGCCGCAGGCGAGCAGCAGGGCCACGCCGCTCGTGGCCATGATGACGCCGGTCATTTTCCTCGCCAGCGAGAGGTTTCTAAACCAGGCGCCCATCACGCTGCCGATCTTCACGGCCTGTAAGACATCGATGTTGCCGCAGCGGGAACGAGAACGCAGCTCGCACGCCCTTCACGTCTGCTCTTCGTACTATCGGCAGGTGATCGCAGACTCGTCACCGCTATGCAGATTTGTGCATGGTGCCTTCTGCAAGGTTGCACAGTCCCCGTGCGCAATCCATGCAGACAGCGTGCAACTGCACGACAAAACCGTCAGGGTTTCGCCGAGAATGTCTAGGCACGTTCGCTCAGTGCACAGGAGCTCTCGACATGCTTGATCTCGACGACCCTCGGCCTTCGCGTCAGAGCGGGTTCTTCAGAACGACGACGATTGCTCCCGGCTTCAAGAGTCGTTGCTCCTTCGAGGCTCGGTCGATCGACGATGATCCGCAACTGCTCGAGCAGAGTTATCGGCTCCGCTATCAGGTGTACTGCGTAGAGCGGAAGTTCCTTCCAGCCGAGAATTACCCAGACCAACGTGAAATCGACGCATTCGATCGTTACTCGATTCATGTCGGGGCCGTCGATTCTCAGGACAGGTTGGTGGGAACCGGCAGAGTTGTTCGCGTCAACATGGTTGGCTTACCGTTGTTTCGCTATTGCACAATTTTTCCCCATGAGACCGACCTCTATCGGCCGTGCAA
>JAIVJN010000008.1 GCA_020200025.1 Acidobacteriota bacterium
CAGCACGACGGAGATCGAGCGGGCGCGGACGTTGATGCGAGAAGGTGGCGGTCCGGAATCGGCGAGTGCGCGGCCCGTCGGCCAAAACGGCATCGCCCCCGTCTAGCAGCCCGTGGTGAAAGGCGAGCACCCAGCCGTGTCTTTCTTTGGCCTTTTGCCGTTTGCCTTGCCTTCGGACTGAGGTTGCGTGCTTCAGCAGCCTGCTAAAGGGGTCGGTGGCAGCCGATCTCGGACGATGGCCGGCCTCTCGAGCGTTGAAACACGATGCGATAGCTTTCGAGCGAGCCGTCGCGCTCGAGCTGATGCGCGCCACCCCAGAGATAAAGGCGAAACAATCGATAGACTTGCTCGCCCACTCGCGGGATGACCGACTGCCGCGCCGCCTCGAGGTTGCGCGCCCAGGCTTCTAGCGTTCGGTAATAGCTGTGGCGATCATTGTGGAGCGCGATGGGCTCGAACCCGAAGCGATTGGCAGCCACAAACAGGTCCGGCAGATATACGGGCGTGTGATTGCCCGGAAACACATATCGGTAGGTGAAGGCGCTCACGTTGTACTTCTTCTGACCCGCGGCAAAGTCCATGTAGAGCCGCCCGCCCGGTTTGAGCAACCGTTCGAATTGAGCAAACAGCCTGGGGTAATCGGGTAGGTGCTCCATCACCCCGAGCAGCACGATTGCGTCATAGTGCTGGCTCGGACGGTAGGAGAAGATGCTCTCGCGCACGACCTTCAATTGGCAGGGCAGATCGTGCCGCGCTGTCCAGGCCGACAGATAGTCGAACTGCTCGCGTGACAGCGTCAGCATCGTCGAGTTGATCCCCTTCGCGCCGATGAATTTCTCGAGCGCGCCCCACCCTCCGCCGACGTCCAAAACCTCGGCACCTCGACGAAGTCGACAGGCGTCAACGATGTAATCGAGCTTGTTGCGGACCGCTTGCTCCAGCGATTCGTCATCGGCTTTGTACAAGGCCTGCGAATAAAGGCCCACCCACCTGTCGAGAAACGCAAAGTAAAACTCGTTCCCGAAATCGTAGTGACGGGGCACCCAGGCGAAGTCACTCCGCCGCTGCCCAAGCGCGAAGGGCCCGAGAAACCGCAGCAGCGAGCGCAGCGGATGACGATTCCGGAAGATCTGCCGCAGGTCGAGGCAGTGGAGAAAATCTCCGTCGACATCGAGGGCGCCGGACACGTAGGCCTCTCCGATCCGCAGCTCGTCGAGACTGTCGAGGGCGCGGGCGCCGCGGTCGTTGAGGACGGTGAGCGTGAAGCCTTTCGCGGCCCTCCCAAACATGGGCGAGGCCGCGGATCGACCACTCAGGTGGTGGACCGACCCATCATGCAGTTGCAGGCGGAACGGTGTCACGTCGGTCTGTGCCAGCCTGCTCTGAAGCGTTGACAGCAGCCGGGCCGGGCTCTTCCGCATGCGACGCGCGAGCGGCACTCCGAGCAACTTGCCGGAGCTCGTGACGAGCGGGATCTGATCCTGCGACATCGGGATGCGCGCGTCCTGGTCTAGAAACTGAGTCTCAGCCCGAGCTGCGCCTGGACAGGTGAACCCGCCTGTGTGTACTGGCCAAACGTCGGTCCCGGCTGGCTGGGGTAGGAGCCCGGACCGAAGATGTTTTGCACGTCGGTAAAGTTTGCTCGATTGGTGAGATTGAAGATCTCGAGCATGGCCTCCAGTGAGCGCCGGGTACCGAACCTTCTGGAAATTCGGAGGTCGAGCGTGACCTGCGCCGGAAGCGTGGCGCTGTTTCGGCCGACGGCCGTGGACTCGTTGGCCGGATCGCGACGCGCACGATCGGGCGGGAAGGCTCCGCCATTGCCGTCCCCGTTGAGATCGGCGCCTGCGAGGATGTTGTAGGGCCGGCCCGAGGCGGCCGCCAAGATGACGGAGACGCGGACGTTTGCCGGCGCTACGTACAAGCCGCTCAGCACCAGCCGGTGCCGCTGCGCCTGCACGGAGGGACCGCGTTCGGCCTCGGGATCGAAGCCGAGTGGCAGGCCGCCGGGGTGGTCAGGATTGCGGCCGCGACCGTTGTTCTGGGGCACGAACGCGCTTTGGAAGTCTGTGGAGGTATCCTCGGCTTGCGACAGCGTATAGCTGGCGAGCCACTGCCAACGGTCGTCGAAGCGTTTCTCGAGCGATAACAAAAGGCCCCTGTACCACGTCTGGCCGAACGAGGTGTATTGCAGCACCGACGCCGAGGTTCCCGGCACGCCGTTGACGTCCTCGGGCCGTCGACCTCCGGGTGCGATGATCGGGTTGTAGTCGATCGTCCCAGGCTGATTGAAGCCGCGGATGTAGAGCGCGCTCGCGGACAGCCGGATCGAGAACGGTAGCTCGTGATCGACGCCCGCCGTGACGTGGTGCGCGAACGGCGTCTTGAGCGCCGGGCTGACTGTCAGAATCGTGCTCGCGAAGCTGCCGCCGACAAGCGCCGCCGCTGCCGTCTCCGACAGTTGCCGTCCTGGCGCAGCCCACGCCGTCCACGCCGCCGGCGCCGGCAACACGACCGTCCGCACATCGTCGTTACCGTCGATGAGGTCCGTGATGGCTGCGATGCCGGTGATCTGATTGTCGTAGAAGACGCCGTAAGAGCCGTGCACCGAGGTCCGCCGATCGGCGGTCGGCGTCCACGCGACGCCGATTCGCGGCGCGAGATCGTTGCGATCGGCGGGATACGAGTAGGGACGCGCAATCCCTGGAACGACATAGGTGATGTCCGGCCAGAACTGCCGCTGGTACCTGAGGCCGGCGGTGAGCGTGACGCGCGGGCGGAGCTGCCAGTCATCCTGAAGGAAGAGCGAGAGGTCTTGGTAAGCGCCTCGAGTCGTGGCGTCGCCGTATCCCTGAACGTAGGCCGCCGGGAGGCCGAGCGCCACCGCCTGGATAGACGAGACGGGCACCGCCGGGCGGTCGGGCACCAGCGGCAGCGTGAGTTGGCCGGCGAAGATATATCGCCCGCCGAAATGCAGGGGAACGGTCTGGCGTGTGCCGACCCAACTGAAGTCGCCGCCCGCCTTGATGTGATGGTGCCCGGTGTAGTAGCTGAACGTCTCGACGACCTGCGTTCGCACGTTGTCGCGAGGCTGGGGCGTGAATCGCTGCCGGCCGACGCTGGCGACGCCGGTGACTTCGAGGGTGGGACCGCCTTCCTCGAGACCATCGCAGAGGCCGTCGCAGGTGGGATCGAGCGCGTTGATCTGCTGGTCGCGGCTGGCGACGAGCACCCTCAGCTCGTTCGCGCTCCGGTTCGACAGCACGGCCGGATGTGAGCCTGCGAGCATGTAGTCGCGGCTCTGGATCGCCGCTGCCCGGCTGCGCGCCACCTGCCCGCCGAAAGGCTCGATGTTCTCGTTGCGGTCTCGGGACAGGTTGAAGCGCAGCGCAAGACGGTGCGTCGGCTGGGGTTGATAGTCAACCTTGCCGAGAAACTGCGTGGCCTTCACCGCGAACGGGCCATCGCCGGTCTCGATGGGAAACCCCGCCGTGCGCAAGATTCCCGCCTGCGTTCCCAGAATGACTGTGGGATCTCGTGGGTCCACGACCGCCGCCGTATCGTCAATCGTGACGAAATTGCTGGCGTCGATGGCCAGGCGCTCGAATGAGAGAAAGTAGAATGCCCGATCGCGCCGCACGGGCCCACCGACGGTTCCGCCATACTGAACCTGGGAGTACGGCGCCTTGGCGCGGTCGGTCGGCTGCCCCGCCGGATTGAACCGTTCGAAATACTGTTTCGCGCTCAGCGACTCGTTACGAAAGAAGCCAAAGGCGTTGGCCTGCACCGTATTGGTGCCGCTCTTCGTCACGATGTTGACGACGCCGCCCGAGGCTTTGCCGAACTCGGCGGAGTACGCGCCAGACAGCACCTGAAATTCGCGGACCGCTTCCTGACTGAACGTGGCGCGCACGCTGCCCACGACCGAGTCGTTGTTGTCCACGCCATCGACGGTGATGTTGTTGGAGCGGCCACGCTGACCGCCGAAGGTCAGCCCCGACGTGGCCGAGACGCCCTGCTGGGGCGTGCGGTCCACAGCGACTCCACGCGTGAGCAGCGAGAAGGAGATGAAGTTTCGCACGTTGATGGGGAGCGTCTCGATCTGGGGCTGCAGGATGGTCTCGGCAATCATCCCCGTGGCGGCATCCTCCACGCGCGAATCGGCCACCACGGTGACACGCTCTTCCACACGCGCGATCGCCAGCACGATCTCCAGATCGACCGACGTGCCAAGCGTGAGCATCACCGGCGCGCGCGAGAACGGCTCGAATCCCGGCAGCTCCGCGCGCACGTGGTAGTTGCCTGGCGGCAACGCGGGGATCACGAAGCGCCCGTCCGCGCCTGACAGGATCTCGCGCGTGAGACCGGTGGTGGGATCGCTCGCTGTCACGCTGGCGCCGGGCAGCGCCGCGCGGAGGGCATCGACGATGACACCCGTCAGTTCGGCCGTAGTCGCACGGCTCTGGGCGCGCGCGTCGGCCGGATACGCGAGCGCCGCGGCTGTAGCCAGCAACCAGCCAAGGGCCCTGACCTTGATGTCCCGCTTGCCCAGAGCCCTTGGCTGGTTCTCGTTGTCTTCTCGGCGCGCTCCGCCCTCCGACTGTCGCTCAGGGCGTCCCGAGCAGCGTCGAGAAACGCGCGCCTGGACCGCTCTGTGTGTCCGCAACGGATATAGAAGTCTCGTCAAAGACCGCATCGCGGTCCAGAGGGTGGAAACGAGGGGGCGCACCGCTTCCTCCGTAAGTCGCGCACTGCTAATGCAAGTGCTGTCGAACGGCACATGCTACAGCAGACGGAGGATGGGGCGCCAGCCACGGGCGGGGCTCACCGCTGTCGGATGAAGGTGCCGTTCCGCAGGTCGCTGACTGCCTGCCGCAGTTCTTCCTGCGTGTTCATCACGATGGGTCCATGCCACGCCACCGGCTCTTCGAGGGGCTGTCCCGACACGAGCAGGAAGCGAATGCCTGCGTCGCCGGCCTGCACCACGACCTCGTCTCCCCGATCGAACAACACGAGCGAGCGATCCCCAATGTCCCCACGCCTCACCGTGTCGGTGCCGTCGACCGCCTCGGTCAAGACGCCGCGTGGCGCCGATGCATCGCGGAAGGTGCCCGAACCCGCGAAGACGTAGGCGAACGCATGGCGGGACGTTTCGACCCGCAAGCGCTTCTGGCGTCCGGCGGGCACCGAGACATCGAGGTACTGCGGATCGGCGGCCACCCCCGTCACGGGTCCGCGAGTGCCCCAAAAGTCGCCCACAATCACGCGCACGCGTGTTCCGTCATCGGCGGGCGATAGTGAGGGCCAGCAGCAGGAGCACGAGCGGCACGAGCGGCGAGTCGCCCAGTATCAGGAGGTGCGTCGCCACCGCACCAAGCATCACGCAGGCGAGGAGCGCCGCGCCGAGAAACGCCCTGCCGGGCACGAGCAGCAGAACGGCGCGGAGTATTTCGAGGACACCGGTGAGATAGCGGAACCATTGGCCGATGCCGATGGCATCGAAGAGCGCGACCATCTGCGGGTTCCCCAGCAGTTTTCCGGACCCGGCGAAGATGAACGCCAGTGCGAGCAGGACCTGCAGGGTCCACAGCGCGATGTTGATGGCCCCGGCCGGACGCGGCCATGGTCCGGTGAGTGGCGATGGTAGTCATGAGCTCGTCTCTCCCGCTGTCAGTTGCCTTTGTGCCGTGACGCCGAGCTTCTTGAGCAGCGCGATCAGCGTGGTGCGCTCCGCTGCAGAAAGGTGGGCAGCGGCGTGATCCATCGAGGTCTTGTGCTCGGCGAACACGCGAGAGATTTGTTTCTCCCCTTCGGCGGTCAAGTGCACGATACGGGACCGGCGATCGGCCGGGTCGGCGCCACGTTCCACCAATCCCCGCGCTTCCAAGCGATCGACGGCGGTCGTGATCGATCCGCTCGTCAGCTCGATCTTGCGGCCGACCTCGGTGACGGGCAGCGGCCCCTTGTGGAGCAGCGCCTCGAGAATAGCGAAGTCGGAGAAGCACATCTCGAGCGAGGTGATGCTGCGCGCCGCGTGCCGCGCCAGCGTCCGGTGCGCCTTCATCAGCATGAGCCACACTCGGGTGCCGGAGATGTCTGCCGTCCGTTTGCTCATAGCTCTCGATCGAATCACGCCATGCCGCTTGATGCGACGCTCTCTGCGGCGTCCGCATACCTTTCGACATCAAGTATATAGGCATAGCAATACTTGATGTCAGGTTACTTGGTGGGCCCGCCTCTTGGCCGACGGCTGGCCACGAAGAGCATGGAGCCACGAAGGGAAGAAGACTCGTCAGAACCGGTCGCCGGCGGATGCCGTGGCGCGAGCCAGCACGGCCGTCGCGGCGGCAGACATCGACTCGTAGTACGCGACGAACCGTCGCGTCTCAACCGCGTCGTACGGCTTCAGGTTTTGCGCCCAGCGATAGGCGATGGGCTGGAATCGGAGCGTCGCTTCGACCGTGTACGGGCCGGCGGCGTCGGCAAGATCGATGGTGTAGCGAATCCGATCGGCGCCGCCGAGAAAGTCGGGATCGGGCGCGGCCGCGCCCAGCACCGCGATGTCAGCGGACGCGGTGCTCTTGTCGAACCCGCGCGGGAGCAGGCGATTGTCCTTGATATAGCGCACACTTTTCAATTGACCCGTCGTCACCGCGCCGGCGCTGTCTACCATCATCGACTCGTAGATTTGCACCTCGTCGGCGCGACGGATCTCGGCGTAGTGCGGCTCGAACTGGGTCGCATCCGCATCGTTGTCGTTTCCCTCGATGAGGCCGCTTGCGGAGACGCCGCCCGATTGAAAGACGGCTCGGCCGGCCCCGTCGGTCACAATCAACTCGAGCCACACCCGGCGTGACGGATAGCCAGTCGGCAGCTTGTGGCCAGCCAGATTCCGCACGGTGACGTCCGCCTCGAGCCGCCCCCCGGCCACGACCGCGCGATCGATCGAGATCGCCGCTGTCTCGCTTTGCAATTGTTGCTCGGTCCAGCGTGCGGCCGCGTCGAGCTCCTGAGGCAGGGCCTTCACGCCCAACTCCGCACGATATCGGTGCAGCATGCGGAGCATGAAGAAGTTGCCGCCGCGGAACACGTGCCGAGCGACACCCTGGCGGGGCGTGCCGAGCACGGACGTGATAGCCGTCTCCTCGCGAACCACCGGCATATGGCACGACTGACACGTTTGCTCTTCGGTCGGAAAGACACTATGGCGCCATTCGAGATAGGGCACCTGTTCCGCGAGCCGGCCGACGACCTCGCCCTGTGGTCCGAGTGCGTTCGTGTAGAGCGTGTGGCAGGTCGCGCACAGCTCCGATTGGCGCATGTGCACGCTCTCTGTCGGCAGGAACCCCGCCGACGACTGCATGATTCGCCGTCGTCCGCTGTCGATCTCGAAAGGACCAAAGACGGCAGGCGGATCGTCTGCTTTCGTGACGTCGAGCACGAAGCCTCCGGAGAAGCTTTCCGGGGTGCCAAGCTTCTGGCTCGAGATCTGGTGGCACATTGCACAGGAAACGCCGTCGTAGGCCAACAGATCGGCAGCCTCGCCACGCTCGTTGACGGGCAGGCGGGCGAAGACCTCGGCTGTTCGTCCCCGGGCATTCGCCTCTGCGCGCGCCATCGGCATGTGACAGACCGCACACTCGTCTTCGATCTCAGCGGCGGCCTGCGGGTGGTCGATGGTTTCGCGCCGCACGGCTGCCTGCCAGTAAGGGTCACGCGACGAGTGGGCCATGATCGATCCGCGCCAGTCGGTGCCGATCGAGATGTCTTCGCCGGCTGAGGTCGTGAGACCGTTGTGACAGGCCATGCACGTATCCGCCGTCTTGAACAGCACATTGGCATGTGGTGCCGGGCGAGGCACGAGCGGTTGCTCTGCCTGCGGGGTGACGTTCATCACCAGCGCGCTGAGCCAAACCAACGTCGCGATCGTCGAGGCTCGTTGCATCACGATCACCAGCCGGTGAAGAGACCGCCGTCGAACCAGTCCCACAGCAGATACACCATCACCCGGTTTCCCCGGTTCTGTCGCTGATTGATCGGGACTCGCAGGCCGGCGTTGAGCAGGACGTGCTGTCGCGTGCTCAGGCTCACTTGTATTTGTGGCAAGACGTCCCACATGGCCGGTTCACCGTTGGCCAGCGTCCGAGCGCCCAGCAGCTCCAGCATGGGAGACCAGGCGCGATACCACTGTTGCTCGACGAACGTTCTCCCGACGGCCGCGCGCCAGAAAGACTCCGTGTGAGCGCCTTCACGTCCGGCCGGGATCTCGAAGCCGGCGTGGAGATGAAGGAAGCCGTCGCGCGGCAGCATCTGGCTGAAGGTGCCGAATGGCTCGAACACGGTGGCACCACTCCCAAGCCCTTCCGCCTCTTTGCCGGTCGGAAAGATGATCTCGGTGCCTCCACTGAGAATCGACCCGCTCGGGAGGCTGTCGAAGAGCACGTGCTTGTAGGCGAGCGCGATGTCGCCGAGCCCACGGCCCCAGTTTCCGGCCTCCGTTTCCCGGAGCTCGAACGGCACCGCGATCTCGTACTGTCCGCGTCTGCCGACGCGGCGTTCGTAGAGAAGCTCGCTGGCGACGGCATCAGACCCGCTGGGGCTGAAAGTGGAGGTGAGAACGGCTTCGTTCTCGGGAAACGCCTTTTCTGTGGCGAGCGGGCGCGGAAGATTGAGGTCTCCCCGCGGCCATCCATCCTCGGTGCACAGGGTGCGCAAGTGATCGACGACCCGCGCAATCTCGGACCCCGACAACGCGTCGCCGAAGGCCGGCATCATCGGATCGAAGGCGCGCGCCCGACCACCCTCGTGAACGACCGCTATCCAGTCGGCATCTGCTTCGGGCGACCCGAAGCTGCAGTCGGTGAAATCAGGGAGCGGCAGATCGAAGCCAACGGTCGCGCGCGGTGCGCCCGTACCGTCGGGACCGTGACAGGCGGCACACGCCGAGCCGTAGAGCTCGGCGCCATTCTTCTGAGAATCAGTCGCAGTTTGTTGTGCTGGAGCCGTCTTCGCGATGCCGAGAGTACAGATCAGGCAGAACGCGAGCGCAGTCCGCACGAACGAGCGTCAGTCTATTACAACAACGCGCCTGAGGCGCTCGGTCTCCTTTTCTCGCCGGCGTACTTGCCGATCTCTTCATGAACGCGTCCGTCGCCTTCCACGCTGAAAGCTTCTCGCTCGGGCGCCATGCGCTTGCGCGCTCCGGGCACGAGCAGGATCTCTTCGGCTCTTGCACATTCCGGCGTCTCTCCCGTCGGCGCACGACGCGGTGCGTCGACCCGATGCCGCCGCTCCTCTGCCCGGCCCTACGTGTGGCTCGGGCCAGGCATTTTTGAGATTGAGTCTCAATTTTCTTGCATGCGTGGCAATCGTCGGGCTAGGGTAGGCAGGCGCTATCGGTCCGACGTCCCGCGCGACGCGGATTGAGGGAACGCCGCGGGTCGAGGAACATTGGATGTCGGAGTGTCCAGTCTGTGGGTCTCCCGTCCCTCGCGAATGCGAGCGGCTCGCGAAGGCATTTCCGACCACGTTGCTCGTGTCGTGCCCGGTCTGCACCGAATTCTCCATCCGCGACACCATCGCACGGGTCGTGACCGGCTGGCGCAAGCACGCGGACACCAACTGGATGGCACGCGGTCTCAGCCACTACTTGCAAACGCATTCGGGAACGTCGCTGGATGGCACAACCGTGCGGAGGTTTGCGGAGATCGGGTGGCAGGCCTTGCATGGACCGCGCAGCGAATGACGCGCCCCAGCGGATGAGAGCCACTCCGGGTGGTGGTCGACAGCCAGTTCGAACGCGCGAACCGACTCGTCCAGATTGCGGGAGACCCCGTGTTGGTGCACCAGCGTGTCACGGTCGCCGCGCACGATGGCGCATCGACGAGCGAATGGCGTACGCTTGGGTGCCTGCGGACGGTCCCATGCGCCCACCTCAGCTTGTGTTGTTCGACGATGACGCGGCCCCTCGCGTGCCGCACGCGAATGCAGCTAGCTTCATCGACGAGTTGCGCAGGTTCACCTGGAAGGACAAGCAAACCCTCGAACTAGAAGCGACGGTAATGGCTGCCGGACAGTCGATTGCTGTGCCCGTGCTGATCAATGAATTCTGGACGAGCCGGCAACGGGCCGCACACAGTCTCCAGGAAGTCTCCTACCGCGCCTGTTTCAAGCCGCAGTTGCCGCGCTTCTTTATCGAGCGCCTGACCGAGCCGGGACAGACGGTCTATGACCCGTTCTCCGGCCGCGGCACGACGGCACTCGAGGCCGCGCTGCTCGGACGCATCCCGGTTGCGTGCGACATCAATCCTCTCAGTCGTATCCTGCTCGAGGCGAGACTCTCTCCGCCCCCACTATCGCAGATCGTGAGCAGACTGAACGAGATCCCGTGGTCTGACAGCGGCGACATCTGGGAAGACCTGCTCGTCTTCTACCATCCGGAGACGCTGCGACACATCAGCGCGTTGCGCCGCTACCTTGTCGGGCGGGACCGAGCCGGCAATCTCGACCGCGTGGACCGATGGTTGCGAATGGTCGCCGTCAACAGGCTCACCGGTCATTCGCCGGGATTTTTTTCGGTCTACACGCTTCCTCCGAATCAGGCGGTCTCCCTCCAGGCACAAGTCAAGATCAACGCTCAGCGCGAACAGGTGCCGGCGAAGCGAGCCGTGGCCCGGCTGATCCTGGCGAAGTCTCGCTCGCTGCTGGCGGATGTGACTGAGCAATCGCAGCACCACCTGGACCGCGTCGCCGCCGCCGGTCATCTGCTCACGGCACACGCGGCGTCAACTCCTGACATCCCGTCGGAGTCGGTCGACCTCGTCGTCACCTCTCCCCCGTTCTTGGACGTGGTCGACTATGCCGGGGACAATTGGCTGCGTTGCTGGTTCTGCGGTATCGACCCGAAATCGGTCGGGATCACAATCGCGAAGCAGCCGACGGCGTGGCAAGACGCGATGCGGGGCGTGTTCGTCGAGCTCTCTCGCGTACTCCGTCCGGGTGGGTTCGTGGCGTTCGAAGTCGGCGAAGTGCGCGGCGGGAGGCTGAAGCTCGAAGAGCTCGTGTTGCCAGCGGCCATGGGTGCAGGTTTCGAGCCGTGCCTCGTGCTGGTGAACGCCCAGAAGTTCACCAAGACGGCCAACTGTTGGGGCGTGACGAACAATCAGAAGGGCACGAACAGCAATCGGATTGTCTTGTTGCGGAAGCCGGCGTCGTGGAGATGACTGGCGTTCAATGGCGATGTCGCTCGTACTCTTCCCGCTCGCCCACCTCCCTATCGAACTGATTCTTGCGGCTCCGCGGAAGAGACGACGCTCTCGCCGCTTGCCGGGTGCCATCGGAATCGACAGCGAACAACGAAACCAACCGTTCGAGGTCGGTCCCGGCGCACGAAGGGCACGTCGGCGTGTCTGTTCCGCGGACCAGCGCCTCGAACTCGCGCCCACAGGTCCGACAGTGATACTCGAATAGTGGCACGAGCGTCGAGCTACTTCGACTTCGTGGACGGCAGGGTTTTCACCACGCAGGTCGCATACCTGCAATTGTCCGAGTTCTCCGAGCCGAGGGCGACGAGCAGATCGACGGTCTCGGGGAACTGCATGTTGTGCGCCCGCGGGCCGTTGGCCATGTCGGCGACCGTGTCCCCGCTGCCGCTTGCGGCTTCCCTGTCGGCCTGTCCCTCACCGCCGAACACGTTCGTGGCCCTGGCTTTGACATCGGCACCCATCGCAATCAGATACATGATCAGGTCGTGATCGGCGGTCAGCGCGGCCCCGTGCAGGGGGCTGTAGCCCTGGCCGTCCTTCGCGTTCACGTCTGCGCCGCACTCTTCGACCAGATACCTCACCGCCGCCAGGCGAGCGTTGGGCGCAAAGTTGGTCACTTGTGGTTCCAGGCCGTAACCGGACGCCACCAACAATGGAGGCACGCCCTTCGCGGACGGAATGCTGGGATTGGCGCCGCTGGCGATGAGGACCTTCATCGCCTCGACGTCATCGGCTTTCGCTGCCAGCCAGAATGCGGTCGCACCCGCGGGATCGACCCAATCGCCGTGGAAGGTCCGGTACCACGGCTTTCTGCCCAGCCGCGCGTTGGGATCGGCGCCCTTATCGAGCAAGGCCTTCAGGAGCTCTACATACGTCGTCTTCTCTTCGGTGACATTCGCCGGTGGATACCACGTTCGCTCCGGCCATTGCGCATCGACGGTGGCATAGAGCGGCCCCAGCCCGTTCTTGCTCATGAGAGTGGCATCGGCGCCGCTGTCGAGGAGAAACTTGGCGATATCGAAGCGGCCGTTGACGATGGCCAAGGTGAGCACGCTCATGCTGTCGGACTCGCTCACCCTGTTGACGTCGGCGCCCGCGGCGACGAGCTCGCGTACCGCGTCGAGGTACCCTTCCCGGGCCGCGAACATCAGCGCCGTCATGCCTCCCATCGACTTGATGTCGCTTCGACCACCCTCGCTGGTGATCCCGCGGTTCCCCTTGCCTTGCGACTGGGCCTTGTAGCGCTCCGTCATGCTGATGATCGGGCTGACCTTCGTGATGGCGTTCGGGTCGGCCTTGCGGCCGGTCAGTACTCGTATCGCGTCGAGGCGCCCTTGAGCCGCCGCGAACATCAGCGCTGTCTGCCCGTTCGTGGCGTCCTTTGCGTTGACGTCAGCACCCCGGTCGAGCAGCAGCTTCACCGCATCGGCTTTGCCTGATGCGGCCGCGAGCATGAGCGGTGTCGTGCCGTTGGCATTTGTCGCGGCGACATCGTCTTTCGCATCGAGCAAGAGCTTGATGACGTCCGCGTGGCCGTTCCGGGCGGCCATCATCAAGGGCGTCAGTCCGGCAAGCCGCGTCTTCGCCTTTACGTCCGCGCCGCTGGCGAGGAGCATCTGCACCATCTCTGCGTGGCCGCTGTAAGCGGCCCAGTGGAGAGCGGTGCTGCCATCGCCTTGCGGGGCGTTGACGTCCGCCTTGCGTTCGAGCAGGGTGCGAACCGTGATGAGGTCGCCGTTCATCGCGGCGTCTGCCAGAGCGCTTTCCGAGGCCATCGCGGGCTGAGTGCTGCTCAGGATCGCGAGCCCGCATGCGATGAGAAGGTGCTTGGCTGCCATCGCGTCCCTCCTCACGCTAAATCGATGATGTTGGCGACAAATCGAACGTGCCCGTGCTGTTGCCGACGCTTGCCACCTCCACCCCCAGCTTGTGCATGACGGTCAGCAGGATGTTCGCTTGGGGCGGATCGTTCGGTGCATTGACATGCAGGTTGCCCTTCAGGGCGCCGTTGGCGTGTCCCATGAGGACCATGGGCACGCGCTTGTGACCGTGCACGTTGCCGTCGCCCATTGGGCTGCCATAGAGCACGAGCGTGTGATCCAACAGATTCCCATCCCCGTCGGGCGTGTTCTTCAGCTTCTCCGCGAAGTAGGCAAGCATCGTGAGGTGATATCTGTTGATCTTCCCCTGATCTTCGATCGTCTCTGCCCGCTCGCCATGATGCGATGCCGAGTGCCACGGCGTCATGCACCCGCTCTCGGCAAACACCCGGTTGCTGGTGTCGCGGCTCAACTTGAACGTCGAGACGCGGGTGACATCGGCCGCAAAGGCCAGCACCTGGAGGTCGAACATCAGCTTCACGTGCTCTTCCCACGAGTCGGGAACGCCAATTGGTGCCGCCGGCAGCTCGCGTTCGGGGCCGTGGGCAACGTTGTAGGCCTCGATCTTTTGGATCCGGCGCTCGATCTCGCGAATGTTCTCGAGATAGTCGTTCAGCCGGCTCTGATCGTTGCGATCGAGGTTGCGTTGGAGGCGGGAAATGTCGCGCGTAATGCTGTCGAGGATGCTGCGATTGATTCTGTTGCGGCTCGCGCGATCCTTGGCCGATCCGCCGCTGCCGAAGAGCTCCTCGAAAGCCAGTCGCGGGTCGCGCGTCATCGGCAGGGGCGTCGTGGGAGAGGCCCAACTGATCGTGTCCATGTATGCGCAACTGTAGTTGTAGCCACAGGTGCCGGACGAGTCGAGGTTTTCGATGCAAAGCTGAATGGACGGCAGCGGGGTGTCCTGACCAAACCGATTCGCGTACATCTGGTCGATGGAGATGCCGTTGTGGATGTCCGAGCCTTCCGTCTGCTTCGGATGGGCAGCCGTCAGGAAGACGGCGCTCGAACGGAAGTGGTCCGCGCCGACCTCTTCGGCCGACACCGGGTCCGCCGCGTCGCACGTCGAGCCGCTGATCACGGTCGTATATTCACGATACGGCTCGAGCGGCTGCAGGATCTTCGTGAACTCGAAATCTCGACCGCTGGTCTTCGGCGACCAGAGGTTGTTCAACGTCCCGTACTCGGTACTGCCGGCACTGCCATGGACGATCTCGATACCAGTGAACCGGCTCTTGGGCAGGATCGACGTCGTCTGGGCCAGCACGGCCCGGGCGGGAATCATCGCGTCGAGAAACGGCAACGCGACGGCTGCTCCCATGCCGCGAAGAACGGTCCGTCGGGATAATGCCTTCTTGGTGATGAACATCAGAACTCTCCCTTGCCCTCTCGACCAGCGTGATCCGTCTCCGACGCGAGTGTTCGCATTTGAAATGATGCGCTATTGACGATGCCCATGATGAAGGCCGAGAAACGGTGCTGGTGCTGGGCCGCGTGCCGCGCAACGGCGCGAGCGGTTGGCATGTCTCGGTCGTCGAG
>JAIVJN010000384.1 GCA_020200025.1 Acidobacteriota bacterium
GGCCACGACCACCGAGCTCGTGGATTCGAGCCGCGGAAGCATCTCGGATCCCGCATGGTCTCCCGATGGTAATCGGATCGCGTATCGTCGCGGCAATCGCGTCATCGTCCGGACTACCTCGATATGGACGGTCAACTGATGCGGGTGGAGCTTCCCGGCGGCAATCCCCGGCAGGCCCGTCCGGCGGAGCCGCTGTTTCGGACGACGCTGCAGCCGTCGTCGGCAGTCGATCAGTTCACGGTGTCGAACGACGGCCAGAGGTTCGTGCTTCGACGGCCCGTCGGCGAGCTCGGCACCGATCAGGCGCCGCTCAGCGTGATCGTGAATTGGAGGGGCCTCGCAGAGCGCGCGCCTCGGTAGGCTCGCCCACTCGCTGTGGCGCTCGCGGCGCTCGCGTGGGCCTCGCCGCTCCGCGGCTTGGTGGGCGGCGGCTCTCGGCGCCGTGAGCATGAGGCATTTCGTACGGAGGCCGGAGGCCCCTACTGTAGAATGTCTGGCTGCACGATGACTATGAGTGTGACTGCGACACTACGCGCGAGCTTTGTTTCCTTCCTCCTGTTCGCCTTCCCCGTCGCCGCGCAGTCGACCCGCGCGGAAGAGATCGCCACTCGGCAAGCCGAGAAATCCACCGCGCTAGGCTCTGAAACAGAAGGACGAGCCGAGCAGATCATCGGACGACTCGCGTTGGCGGGCGACCCCCACGGCTTCTATCCCTTCTTCGCGAGCCCGTTTCCTGGTGGCGGATTGAGCGCGGGGGTGGGCTATCAGCATCATCTTCCCCGCGGCGCCCGCACAGGCGTCGGCCTGTCGTGGAGCATCCAGAACTTCAAGCTCGTTCAGGGACATTTCGGCCTGCCGCTCGATCGCGACAACCGCTTCTATGTAGATCTGCGCGGGCGCTGGATCGATGCACCTGGGGTGGCGTTCTATGGGCTCGGTCCGGACACGAGCCGCATCGACCGCGTCGATTTCGGTTATCGACCGTCTTCCGCGGCAGCGTCGCTCACGGCTCGGCCGGTCCGATTTCTGCAGCTCACCGCCGCCTACTCGCTCGTCGACGCCGCGACCACGGATGACAGCGAGACGCTTTCCCGCTTCACACCGGACGCCGCTCCTGGTATCGGCGCCGCCCTTCGCTACCACGTCGCCTTTGCCGGCATTGCGCTCGATACGCGACCGTCGCCGTCTTACAGCGACCACGGCAGCCTCATACGTGTCGACTGGTCGCGCTTTCGCGAGCGCGAGGACAAGCCCTACTCTTTCGACCGGACGGAGGTCGAGCTGTCGCAGTTGGTGCCGCTCGTGGGCCGGCATTTCGTGCTGGCGTTCCGCGCGCTCGGCACCACGACCCAGCCGATTGACGGTGGCACGGTGCCATTCATGCTCGCTCCGCACGTCGGCAGTGGCAGCACGGTCCGCGGCTTCCATAACCGCCGGTTTCAGGATCGTCACCGCCTGCTGCTGAACGGCGAGTATCGGTGGCAGGCCTCGCGCTATCTCAACATGGCGCTTTTCTACGACCTTGGCCAGGTACAGCCCGACACGGATCGCTTCCGCTGGAAGGCCTTCGAGAAAGGGTGGGGCATCGGCGCGCGCTTCCACACTCCGACGGCCAGCGTGCTGCGGCTCGAGCTCGCTCGCTCTCGAGAGGGCTGGGTCGTGGTCGCCGGCGCCAATCAGCCTTTCTGATCTCTTCCGATCATGACGCCCAACAATCGCGTTTTCCTGCCCGCTCTGACCCTCACGCTCGCGCTCGTCGTGCTGGCGCTCTCGGCGAGCGCCCGCGCACCGCGCTTCTACGACGATGACCCGCTGTGGACGGAGCCCCTGACGCAGAACGTCGAGAAGCCGTCCCGATACGAGCCAAGCTTGATGTACCAGAGCATTATCAACCTCTTCGCCAAGCCAGGCGACCCGGTCCTCGGCCAGCGAGCCAAGGATCTGAATACGGTTGACGAAGTGCCCGACAGCCCGTTCTACGTCAACCGGGCGGGACGAATGCCGTTGACGCCGGAGATGGTTGCCCGGGCCTCCAACACCGCCGGCGGTCCAGCCGATGGTCCCTGGAGCGTCGTGTCGGCCAAGAGCGATGGCATCACGCCAGGCTTCACGATTCGCGACCGCAACAAGGATTTATGGTTCCTCAAGTTCGATCCGCCCGGCTGGACAGGCATGGCCACCGGAGCCGAAGTGATCGCGGCGAAGCTGTTCTGGGCGGTCGGCTATCATACCGTCGAGTACTACATCGAAGACCTGCAACCGACGAATCTGACGATTGCCGATGACGCCACCATCGAGCCTCCCGGGCAGCCCGAGCGCCGACTGAGGCGCGACGATATCGACTGGCTGCTGGGTCGCGCCGATCGCTCCGCCGACGGCAGCTATCGGATCATCGCCAGCAAGGCTGCACCAGGGCGGCCCGTCGGTCGCATCCGCTTCGAAGGCACGCGTCCCGACGATCCGAATGATCTCGTCGCCGCCGAGCATCGGCGCGCTCTGCGCGGCTACCGTGTGTTTGCGGCGTGGATCAACCACGTCGACGCGAAGGGCATCAACTCGATCGCCGCGCTCGTCAACGAGCGCGGACGGCAGTTCATCCGGCGCTACCTGCTGGATTTCGGCTCCACCCTCGGCAGCGCCGCAATAGGGCCACGCGAAGAATGGGAAGGGTTCGAGCAGCTCGTCGAGCCCAGGGCCGAGATCGGCAAGCGCGTCGGCTCCCTCGGTTTGCGCATCCCCGAGTGGCGGCGTGCGGAGTTCTACGAAGGGCCGGCCCTGGGCCGCCTGCCGAAAACCCACGGCAATTGGAACCCGGACACATGGCAGCCGCACATCACCAACGCGGCGTTCCGCCACGCTCGAGCCGACGACAAGTTCTGGGCCGCCCACAAGCTGACCTTCGTCACCGACGACCTGATCGCGGCCGCGATCCGTGAGGGGAAGCTCGGCGATCCGGAAGCGGAGCGCATTCTGGCCGAAGTGCTGGCCGCGAGACGGGCGCGTATTCTCGAGACGTACTTGCCGGCCGTCAATCCGATCGTCAACCCCGCGATCGACGGTGGCACGCTCAGATTCGTCAATGCGGCCGTCGAGGCGAAGGTTGCCGCGGCGCCGGCGGGCTACACCGCCGAGTGGATGACGTTCGACAACGCCACCGGCACGTCGACGCCGCTCGTCACGACAACCGGCGAAGGACCGTCGTTGCCGACGCCCAGTCTTCCGATCGCTCGCGACGCGTTCATCCGGGTGAACATCAGCGCGTCGAGCGCCGAACACCAGACCTGGGCGACACCCGTCTCGGCCTACTTCCGGCGATCGGGAGAGGGCTGGAAGCTCGTCGGCTTCGAGCGTCTCGCCGACAAATAATACATTGCCGATCTTGAGATTGCAGATTGGCGATTGATTGCCGATTGCCGACTTTAGATTGAGCAGGATTCGATTTACCAGATTTGATGATTGGGCGAATTGGTCAGCGCAAGAGTCATCCGCTCGCAGCTTCCGAATCGAGCAATCGGACAGTCTGGTAAATCGACTCGTCAATCGGCAATCTGACATCGGCAATCAATCGGCAATCAGCAATCTGAAGATCTGAAATCGTCTGAGGTCTCCGTCAACTCAGCCCCATCGCGGCGGACGAGCGTGGATAGAATGTGGGTGAAGGAGTGCCCCATGTTCCGTCCCGGTTTGCCCTGGTTGCTCATCGCGTTCTTCGCCGTCGGATTCGGATTGGAGAGCGGGGCGGCGCAGGAGGCGCCCGATGCGCCGAAGGCGCCAGAAGCGCTGCCACTGAAGACGGACGAGACGATCGAGTTCACCACGGACGAAGTGACGTGGATGTCGCTCGACGTCTCTCCCGACGGCCAGACCATCGTCTTCGACCTGCTCGGGAACATCTATACCCTCCCCGTCGCCGGCGGCGAAGCGACGCGCATCATCGGCGGGCTGTCCTTCGAATCACAGCCGACGTTCTCGCCCGATGGCAAGACGCTGGCATTCCTCAGCGACCGGACCGGGGTGGAGAACCTGTGGATCGCCGACGCCGATGGCTCGAGTCCACGAGCGGTCAGCAAGGACACCAAGACCAACGATCGGCCACAGATCATGGTCTCGCCGGCCTGGACCCCCGACGGCCAGTTCATCGTCGTGTCGAAGTCGCGGCCGCCGGATCCAGGCACCTTCTGGA
>JAIVJN010000154.1 GCA_020200025.1 Acidobacteriota bacterium
AGCCAGCGCTCATCACCCAGGACGAGGACCGGCGCCGGACAATCGGTGCGGATCTCGATTCGCCGCTCGTGCGCCGCGGCCGCGAACGAGACGGCGACCTCCTCGGCGGCCACGTCCAAGCGCACGACGCCCTTCTCGAGCGCGAGCCGACCGGCATCCGCCGTCGCCAATACCAGAAGGTCTTCGGTAATCGAGCGGAGTCGTCGAACGTCCTCGCCGACACTCGCCAGCGCGGCGCGATACTCGTGGGCCTCCCGAGGTTGCGCAAGCACGACGTCGACGACCCCCTGCATGGTCGTCAGCGGACCCTTCAACTCGTGCGACGCGTCAGCCGTGAAGCGTTTCATCGCCGCAAAGGACCCTTCCAGACGGGCGATCATCTGATTGAACGTGTCGACGAGCCGTCCTATCTCGTCCGGGACATCCGAGGCCGGGAGCCGGTTGCTGAGACGACTGGCCTCGATGTCGCGCGCCATGCGCGTCACCTGATCCACGGGCCCCAGTGCGCGGCCGGCCAGCCAATAGCCACCAAACGCCGACACGAGAACCGCGAATGGCGTGATCACGAGCAGCAACTGAAGGCTGGCAAGCGGCGCTGCCACGTCGCCGAGCCTTTGATAGACACGGATCAGCATCTGACGTCCGGCTGGCGTCCGATACGGGTGCGAATACGTGCGGATCAGGAAGGTTGGCCGGGAAGTCGTGGCAAACCAGCTCTGCTCCTGCAAGGGAAACGACGGGAGCTCGTAGTCGTCGGGAATCACGTTCGCAGGATGATGCGTGGAGCGGTACAACACCAAACTCCCCTCGGGGCCCACATCGAACACCACGATGTGTCCGATGCGATCGATCTCAGGACGTGATGCGGTAAACGGCCGATCAGGTTCATCGCCGGACAGCACACGCTCAACGGACCGCGCGGCATCCTCGAGCGCGCCGTCATGGTGCGTGATGAGGCGATGACGGACGATGCCGTACAGCATCAGCCCGAGCACGACAAACGAAATGGCAAAGCTCGCGGCGTACCAGAGCGAAAGGCGAAAGCGCATCGTCTTGAAGAGCGTCTGGATATTCATTCACTCGCCCTCTCGCACGACGTAGCCGACACCTCGAACCGTGTGAATCAACTTCTGATCGAAGTCAGCATCGACCTTCCGCCTGAGGTAGGTCACATAGACTTCAACCAGGTTCGAACCGCCGTCATAGTCGAGATCCCAGACGTGGTTCAGGATCATTCCACGCGTGACGACCATGCCCTTCTTTCGCAGGAGGTACTCGAGCAGCGAGAACTCCTTGTTGGTGAGATCGATCGGCCGCCCCTGGCGTGTGACGTGGCGACGCGATGTATCGAGCTCGAGGTCTGCCGCACGAAGTACGACTTTGGGCTCGACCGCGGGTCGACGGGTGATCGCGCGCAGCCGCGCATGCAGCTCTTGGAAGTCGAACGGCTTCGGCAGGTAGTCGTCGGCACCGAGGTTGAGGCCGTGCACGCGATCTTCGACGGCGGAGCGCGCCGTGAGGATGAGGACGGGGATTGCACTGCCCTGCTGCAGCAAGGCTGCCAGTTTCGAGTCGTCCTCGACGAGCAGGATCCTCATTCAAACGACCACACTCCCTCAGGCGCCGTTACTCAGTCCGTTCTTCGCCACATGCTCGATGACGTCGCAGAATCGATCCAACTCGTCCAGGGTGGTGTGGAGGTGAGGGCTGATGCGAATGCCCTGGAACTCGGATGTACGGCGAGCGACGTTGAAGACGACGATCTGATGGCGCTTCCAGAGATAGTCGGTCAGGGCATAGGAATCGATCTTTGCAACGTCCACCGTGGCGATACCACAGCTCATGCCGGGGCTGAACGATGTGTGAAATCGCACGTTGGGCAGCTCCCCGAGCCGCTCGACCCAGCGCCGCGTCAGGAAACACAGGCGCGCCTCCGTGCGCTCGGCTCCCACACCGTTGCCGAAGGTGAGCGCGTCGGCAATGGCGAGCATCACCGTCGACTGCAACCCGAGGGCTTCGAACTTCCGGATGTCATCAGTCTTGCGGCTCGAGGGCGCCGGAAACAAGGGCCACACTTTGGCGATCTTGTCACGCTTGACGTAGAGCATGCCGGTTCCCTTCGGCGCCATGACCCATTTGTGCAGGCTGGCGCCAAAGTAGTCGCAACCCAGATCGGCCTGCTTCAGCGCGACGTGGCCCACGGCCTGGGCGCCATCGACGATCACCTCTATGCCACGGGTGTGTGCGATATCGCAGATCTGCTTGACGGGCAGGAACTGCCCCGTGAGGTTGACAGGGTTCGAGAGGAGAATCAGCTTCGTCGCGGGAGACATGCCCTGCACGAATGCCTGAACGAGGTCGTCCATTCCCCGCGGCGGCGTCGGGATCGTAATCTTCTTCACAACGATTCCTTCGCGTTGCCGTCGCTGTTCGAGCGCGTCGAGCATCGCCCAGTAGTCCTGGGTCGTCGTCAGGACCTCGTCCCCCCGGTTCAGAGGGAGCCCAAGGAGGACTGTGTCGAGCGCGTCGGTGGCGTTCCTCGTGATCGCGATCTCCTCCGCCTCGCAACCGAACATTTTCGCCAACGAGGCGCGCACGGGCTCCACCTGTACCGCCAGGTTCGTATAGAGGCTGTTGGAGGGGGCTTTCTCCTGTTCCCAGATCTGGTGGACGACGGCGTCGAGGACGACGCGCGGCGAGGAGGACGCCGATGAGGTGTTGAGATACGTGATGTGTCGGCTGACAGCGAACGACTGCTGAACCTCACGCCAGAAGGATTCGTCTTCGGCCACTTCCTCGGGAGTCAGCGTGGCTGTTCGACGCGTCGCCGCCTGCAGGCGCCTGATCGCGTCCGGGTCGAATAACACGGGAACGCCGGCGGCCACCGTTCCGCTGACGGCGCGAAGGAATGTTCTTCTCCGCATCGCGAGCTTTTCTCCTTGCATCAGAATTTCGCCGCGGCACGGAGATAAAAGAATCTGCCGCTGAAGCCGAAGGGTGAAAACTGCGGATACACGAGACCGTTGTTGCGCTGACTGAGGCGCAGATCTTCGTCGGGGTAGGTATTGAACACGTTCTCGGCACCGACCGAGAGCGTCAGTTTGCCAGCGAAGCGGTAGCCCGCCTCGAGGTCGACCAGCGACTCCGCAGGGAAGGTCTGATCGAACGAGACGGCCGTCGGCACGGCATTCGGGACCGCATCGGTCCATCGGCCATAGTAGCTGACCACCGCCCGCCCCTGCCAGCGTCTGCCTCCGTAATCGAGGGCGAAATTGCCACGGCCTCGGGGATTGAAGTCACTGATCTCGATACGCCGCTCGCGATCGATGGCTCGCGCGTCGCGGACGTCTGTGACTTTGTTGCGCGTGTGGTTGAACGCGGCCGTGGCGCCAAGCCTGGACGCGCCCGACAGGGCCCACGTCTTCGCGACGACCACGTCGACCCCACGCGTGCGCGAGTCGAAGAAATTACCGAAGAAGCGCACGCTCTGAAAATCGCCCGGGTCGACGCCGCGGGCGGTCAGACCGGCACGATCCGCCGCGGTCACCGGAATGCGCGAGGTCAGCGCGATGCGGTCCTCGACTCTGATGTCGAAATAGTCCAGCGTCAGCGCATATCCGTCGAGCAGGTTGAAGACCAGGCCGCCACTCCAATTGACCGACTTCTCGGGCGTCAGCGACCGAGCGCCGTAGAACTGCCCAATCGCATTCGTCGGCGGCAAGGTCGCCACCAGCAGAAGGCCTCCGGTGAGCGGATCGATGTTGGTCGCGACTTCCGTGATGTTCGACTGGCCAGGCGTGGGCGCGCGGAAGCCGGTGTTCGCCGAGGCTCGGACCGCTGCCCTCTTGTTGAGCTCGAAGCGGCCTGAGACTTTGCCGTTGAAGGTGTTGCCAAAGTCAGAAAAATCCTCGTAGCGGACCGCGACGCCCAGTGTCAGGCGGGCGATGACGTCGGTCTCGAGGTCGGTGTAGGCGGCCCAGTTCGAACGGACCTGGTTGCCACGACGCCGGCTCACCCGCCTGGATGATGAAGGTTTCTTGACGCCATTCCAGGCCGTACGCCACGTTGAGTGGAGTGGCGAACACGCCAGTCTTCCACGGAGAGACGAAGTCGGCATTGAGCCTGGTTTCCCGTTGCTTGACCGTCCCCAGCTCGAACGACGTGGGCGAGGCGGGCCCCAGGGAGGCGTTGACCGTGTTGGACAGGCTGTAGTCGAGCGTATCCTGTGCCGCTCCACCACTGACGTCGTAGACGAACCCCGATCCGACCACGCCGGTAAAGCCGCCGGTCAGACTGACATCATCGATCGTCGTCGCAAATAACGGCGTGAAGCCGCCAGGGTAGATCGACGCAAAGCTGAAGCGCGGCCCGCCAGGCTGATTCGTCAGCGGCACGCTCCGGAAAATATCCTGACGCGCCACAGGGCTGCGGTAGAAGAAGTCGGTGTCGCCGTCGCTCCGACTGTAGTTGCCGAAGGCGTAAGCATGAGACTTTTCACCGGCGGGGAGCTCCGCGTTGAAGAACAGGCGCACGGCTTCCGTGTCGACGTTGCCCCAACGCTGCGCCACCGGAAGCCGAACGGAGGTATTCCCCGCGTCAATCAACGCTTGAGCGTCGGGCCGCTGCGCGCCGCGCGAGGTGGGCTTCGAGCGCACGTATTCGGCGCTCACGTTGAAGAAACCTGCGGCGGTGAGCGGAAGACCCGCGTTTGCTTGGAATGAATAATCCTCCCCGTCGCCCTCGGAGTACTGTCCTCCGAGCCGTACTGTGCCGCGGCGCCGTCGCGCAGCACCTCGACGTGCTCGACCGCGATCGAGGGAATCGTCGAGAGGTCGGGTCCTTGTGCGCCGGCTGAGAGCGGCTGGTTCGTGATCTGCACGAGCGCCGAGCGGTGGCGCCGTTTGCCGTTGACGAGCACCAGGGTCTGATCGGCCGGCAGACCGCGGAGGCTGAACGGCCGAATGAAGGCGGCGCCGTCCTGCGCGACGAAACGCTGGACGTTGAGCGAAACCACCTGGGTGCGCAGCGCATCGTTGAGATTCGATGCGCCCTGGCGAACGAGCACGTCCCCGGGGAGCACGTCGATCGGTGTCGGCGAGTTGCCAACCGTGCGGTCGGTGCGTCGCGTGCCGACCACCACCACCTCTTCCGTGAGCCCACCGAGCTCGAGGCTCGCATCGACGGTGACCATGTCGGTGCGAATCGGAATGCCTTTGTTCTCGAATGTCTTGTATCCGCTCACGCTCACCGTGACGGTGTAGGTCCCCGGACTCACATCCGGAAACAGATACTCGCCGACATCGGTGGTCACGGTCGAGCGGCGCGCGCTCGTCTCTTCATTCACGAGAATCACAGTGGCGCCCGGCACCACGCCCGCGGCATCGCGCACCGTCCCACGAAGGCCGGCTGATGGGGATTGCCCGGCCACCTCGGCGGCACCGACCAGGACGAACAGGGTGGCGACCGTGAACCCAACGAGACGCTTCATACACCCTCCCTACTGGAACGGAGGGATGTTACGGAAACAACATTAAGGGCACATTAGATGCCCGCCGCAGCGTTCTTCTACGCCGCCGGCCTCCTCGCGGAGACATCCTGATCGAGCATCGACGTCTGGAAAGCTGTTGCCGTCATGAATCTCGACAACCACGCGCGACAGAGGAGGACACGCACATTGCTGATGAGCGTCCCTATCCCGACTCCATCGGCGACGCGGTCGACAACGGGAACGGTTGAGTTACCCGTCGCGTAGAGGGTAGAGAGCCGTGGCCGGGCCCAGATAGTGGAGCGTGTGGTACACCCAACGCGCGACTGTCGCCGGGCGGCAGCCCAAGCGGGCTTGACCCTCATGCCCTCGGCCGTTCCGACGAGCCATCCTCGTGTCCGCGCTATCTGGACGGTGCGGAACCCCGATCTGCGAAGCTCGGTGAGTACGCGCCGGGCATCGCCGCCGCCGCGACCCTCCCACAAACTCGTGCCACCGCCACCGGTCATGAACAGGGATGGTTCCGCGCAGGGGAACTGAATCGAAGGCCTCGAGCTGCCTGCATGCGTTCTGTCGTTGCGTCGGTGACGCGCCGGGTCAGGTGAATGGCCCGACGCAGCCCTGACACGGCCGGTTTCACTCTGTTACAGGCCAGAAACACACCAGAAAACTTCCCCACCGATACTCTCTGCGCGGACGAAGAGGAATGCATGAAACGCTCGGGTTCGGTGGTGTTCATGTCGTCGTTCCGGCGTGCGACGTCTCTGTCTTCGTTCGTCGTCTTCTTCGTGTGCGTAATGTCCTGGGGCACCACGGCACTGGCCCAGGACACGGCGGGGGTCGGCGCCATTGCCGGCACGGTCCGGGATCCGTCCGGACGCCCGGCAGCGGGCGTTCGCGTGTGCGCACTCGACACGCCGTCGTGCGCGACGAGCGACGCCCAGGGCGCCTTTCGTATCGCGGACATCAGGGCCGGGTCGTATCACCTCGAGGTCCTTCCGACCGACGGCCTGCCGTTCACGAGCGAGCCCATCGAGGTACGCGCCGGCCTGGATGGCCGCGTCGAGATCGCGCTGCCCAAGCTCGATGACCTCGAGCAGGTGGTGACCGTCACGGCGCCTGCCTTTCGAATGCCGGAGGAGATCAAGAACTCCGGCCTCCTGGTGACGCCGCGAGAGATTCTGAAGAACGCCGGCGCGTTGCAGGATGTGTCGCGATACGTGCAAAGCCTGCCGGGGGTCGTGATTGGTACCGACGACTCCCGCAACGACATCATCGTCCGGGGCGGCAGCCCGCTGGAGAATCTCTTCGTCGTAGACAACGTGGAGATCCCCAACATCAATGCCTTTGCCAACTTTGCGTCGGCTGGCGGCAACGTCGGCATTCTCGACGCGGAGCTTCTGCAGGACGTCACGTTCCTGACGGGCGGCTATCCGGCGCCCTACATCAACCGCACATCGAGCGTGATGCAGGTGACACTGCGCGAAGGGAGTCGCGATCGGTTGGGTGGGTGGGCCACGCTCGGTTTCGCGGGCGCAGGCGCCATTCTTGAAGGCCCGATCGGTGGCGGGCAAGGGATCGTGGGTGGTGTCGGCGCGCCGGAGCTGTTTCGATGTGTTCACGAAGGACCTCGGGTTTGGCGGTGTTCCCGTGCTTTACACGCTGAACAGCAAGGCCGTGTACGACGTCTCGAACAGGGACCGCGTCTGGCTTGTCAACATCTCCGGCATCGACAAGATTCGCCTGGGCCTCACTGACGACACGGACCTCGGGGACGAAATTGCCAACGTCGACATCCGCTACAACGGCTGGCGCAGCGCCACGGGCTTCAACTGGCAGCGTGTGTTCGGCGCTCGCGGGGTGGGGCTGCTGGGAGTGACGAACTCCGAGGCCAAGGTGGGGCAGCAGGTGAAGGACCTGGTGCGCGAGAGCGCGTCGCCGACCGGTCCGACCGGTGATGTGATCGGGGGAAGCCCCGTCGTGTACGCCGAAGATTCGCGCGAGGGCGAGACAACGATCAAGTACGACCTCACGATGTACGTGCCGTTTGTGGACAAAGTGCAGGCTGGCGGCAGCTTCAAAGTGTTTCGCATCAACTACGACGCCGAGTCTCCCTTTGGCAACGACACACCGTATTCACCGGTGCCTGGCGTGGACCCGTTCTCGCTGACGACCTCATTCAACGCGTACCAGAGCGGGGCGTACCTGCAGGCCACCAAGAAGCTGACGTCACGGTTCAACGTGACCCTGGGCGGGCGGCTGGATCACTACCAGGTGATCGACCAGGTGCGGTTCAGCCCCCGCGCGAGTGCGACGGTGAACCTTTCCAGCCACCTGTCGTGGAGTGCCAGCTACGGCGCCTACTACCAGCAGCCCGCGTTCCTGCTCGTGGCGGCGTTTCCGCAGAATTCGTCGCTCGTGCCTTGGCGTGCCGACCACTACGTGACTGGTCTTGCCTGGTCGCCGTCGCCGGATCGTCGCGTGACCGTCGAGGCGTACCGGAAGAACTATCGCGACTATCCAGTCGCCAGCGGGCTGCCGTCGCTGGCGTTGCTCGTGGCGACGACGCTATCGGTGTACAAGCCGCGGGGCATGACCCCGTACGGGCGGCGTATGCAGCACGAGCAGCGTGTGGGGCCAGACCGAGCATCGACCACCAGCACGCCGCGCTGGGTGTACGTGTTGACGATCGTCGCCCTTGTCCTGCTGTTTGTCTTCCGCTATCTCACCGTGGGTGGTCATGGAGGCCAGGCACCATGATGTCCATGAACCTCGGTTCTGCCCTTCGCAGCGACGAGGAATGCACAGGACGATGATGACGAGCCGGCCGTCCGCGGGTACGCGCGTGCTCATTATCGATGATGACGAGCGACTGAACGCGCTCCTGACGGAGTACCTGGGTCGCTTCGGCTTTTCCGTCCGCACGGTCGGTCATCCGGACGCGGGCCTCCGCGCGCTCAAGGCCGACCCACCCGATCTGCTCATTCTCGACATCATGCTCCCGGAGACGGATGGTCTCGCCGTCTGCCGCAAGATCCGCGAAACGAGCCGTATCCCGATCGTCATGCTCACGGCTCGTGGCGACGTGACGGATCGGATCGTCGGGCTCGAGCTGGGCGCGGACGATTACCTGCCCAAGCCATTCGAGCCACGCGAGCTCGTGGCGCGCATCCAGGCTGTGCTCCGACGGGGCCATCAAGACGACGAGGAGACGGTGCGGGTCGGCGCGTTGGAGGTGAACTGGACGACGCGGTCTGCCCAGCTGGACGGACGCCCGCTCGCGTTGACGACGGCGGAGCTCGAACTGCTCGGATTCCTGGTGCGAAACCGAGGACGAGTCGTGGGC
>JAIVJN010000155.1 GCA_020200025.1 Acidobacteriota bacterium
AGGTGCAAGTGCGCGGCGGCCACTTCTTACCCGCCTTCCGGAGGGCGCGTGCGATTGGCTGCTCGATGGGCGGTGCGCTGCTCAAGCAGCACGCGATCCACATCGGCTTCCGCATGGAAATCTCGTTCGAGGACATGCGGCTGGTGACGTCGGAGGTGACCGATATCCGGGTGCTGCCGGAACGCGGAAATCAGACGGCGTCGTAGTCGTCAAGCCAGTTGTAGGGGCCCTGAAAGGCCGCCTTACGCGCGCCGCAACTGTCTCGGTAACTGCGCCAATCGAGGTAGGGCATCCAGTCCGCCCGCCTTTTTCGTCGATTGCGCGCCGACGAAGTTGCCCGCGGCCAGACACTGTGCCGGTGGGCGTTTGTGCAGCCAGGCCCAGAGAAACCCCCCGTTGAACGAGTCGCCGGCGCCGGTCGTGTCGACCGGCTGGAGCTCGCGGCCGCGCGCGACGTGTTCGCGATCCCGCTCGAGCCACAACGCACCCTGTCTCCCGCGCTTGATCACGACGACGCCCTTGCGCTTGCGCCAGTAAGGAAGAGCGGCCGGGAGCTGTTTGGTCTTGGCGTAGAAGTTCGCCTCGCGCTCGTTGACGAAGACGATGTCGAGGGTGTCGAAGAGGGCCGGAAGGCCGGCATCGGTGAAAAGGCGCTCGTTCCAGCCGAAGTCTCCCGAGAGCTTGATACCGCGGCGCTTCAGCACCGACAACCGTTCCGCCCAGGCCGCGCAGTCGTGCGGCGAAAAGGCGAGATGCACATGGCTCGCACGGGTTCGGGTCAGCACGCGTGCCAGACGCCCCTCGAGCTGCGCGTTCATGCCGGCGAAGGTGACAAGGGCGCGCTCGTCGCCGCACGACAACGCCGCCGTCACCGCGCTCGGTTCGCCGTGCTTGCGCAGGTTACGGACGCGGATGTTCTCTTGTCGCAGCCGGTGTGCGCCGTCGCGGCTCAGCCCGCTTGCGACCGAGACATGCACGCCCAGCCGAGCGGCCGCCACGGCGGTGATGACGGCGCCGCCGCCCAGCGTGCTGACGTAATCCTTGGCATGAGCGACTTCACCGGGCGGAGGGATCTTCTCGAGGCCGACAAAGACCTGATCTTCGAAGCCGGAGATCGAGGAGGAGCTCACACAGGGGCGTCTCGTGCGGGTGCTGCCGACATGGTCGTTACCGACTTTGAGCGTCGACGCCCTGATGCCCCCGCGCGCCGCGCAGCCCGCGAAGGTCCGTGCGGCGATCGAGGTGCTACGCACATCTCTCGCGTGTCCAACTGCCGCCTCCAGACCCTCAACGAGGACGACATCGTGACATGACATCGCGCTTGCTCGACAGGCGGCAGGCGGGAAAAGGCGGAAGTCGAGGCGACTGGGCGCACCAGCACCTGGCACACCGAAGCACCCGTCGCACCCGCACCCACGTACCTGTGCACCCAGCGCACCCGTCGCACCCGCACCCAAGTACCTGAGTACCTGACGCACCCCTCGCACTTGGCCTGCCGCTTTTGCGGATACGATGGGCCGCACAGGAGCGTGCGCATGAGAACAGCAGTCCTGACGATGATGTGTGTAGCGCTGGCCGGCGCGTCGGCAAACGTGCAGCAATCGGCGGCGACGGCGGCCCTGATCGCGCGTGCGAAGGCGCTCGAGCTGAACACGCCCTACGAGCCGCCTCCGGGCGACGCGATGCAGCATCATGCCGGCGGCTTCGCCAAGGTCATGTGCTCTGCCGTCTTCGTGACGGGGCTCGATCCGGCGTTCGCCAGCGAGAACGTCGGCTATTTCACGGCGCCCTACGAGGTCCGTGCACAGCTCGGGAAGCCCGAGATCGACCGCGGCGCCAAGCAGGTCACCGTGACCATGCCGAATGGCACGAAGCGGACGGCCAAATATGTCGGGAAGCAGGGATGCGTCACGCTGCCCGTCGGAGCGAACACCCTGGGCTTCACACCGGTCGAGGTGACGAGCGCGTTGCCCGATCCGGATACGCAACCCTGGCCGATGGGTGACAAGCTTTCGAACGATCCGCTGCCGCCAGGCATCGATGCGGCGAAGGTGAAGCAGGCGGTCGACGCCGCCTTTGATCCGCCGGAAGGGATGACGGCCGCCTTCCTCATCACCCACCGAGCCCGCATCGTCGGCGAGCGTTATGGGGATGGCACGACCTCGCGCACGGCGCTCGAGAGTTGGTCGATGGGCAAGAGTCTGACGGCCACGCTGATGGGCGTTCTCATCAGGCAGGGCGTCTACACCCTCGATCAGCCGGCGCCGATTCCCGAGTGGCAGCAGAAGCCGGGTGATCCACGCGCGAAGATTACGATCGCCAACATCCTGAACATGTCGAGTGGGCTGCGTATCCGCGCACCGCAGGATCCTGATTACGATCCCGCAGCGGGCTACCCGGACCACTTGTATTACTACACCGGCGATAACGCCTTCCGCTGGGCCGCGACGCGGCCGCAGCAGTGGCCGCCGAACACGGTTGGGCGCTATCGCAATACCGATCCGGTGCTCATCAATTATCTGATCCGGCTCGCGCTCGAGAAGCGTAAGGAGAGCTACCACCTGTTCCCGCAGCGTGCGCTGTTCGACAAGATTGGTGTCCGAACGATGGTGATGGACACGGATCCGGCGGGGAACTTTCTTACGCAGGGGTATGAGCTCGCGTCGGGACGCGACTGGGCACGCCTGGCCAACTTATATCTGCAGGACGGTATGTGGAACGGCGAGCGCATCCTGCCCGAGGGCTATGCGAAGTTCGTCAGCACCCTCGCCCCGGCGTGGGCAGCGGATAAGCGTCCGGTCTACGGCGGCTTCTTCTGGATCAACGGCGAGGGTACGTTTCCGGTTCCGCGCGATGCGTACTACATGGCCGGCGTGGGTGGTCAGAACGTGATCATCATCCCGTCGCACGATCTCGTCGTGGTCCGCTTGGGTCACTACAAGGGGGCGGGTGCCGGCGGCAAGAGCTTGCGCCGTGCGCTTGCGATCTTGATGGAAGCGGTTGCGCCAAGAGCCACACAGTAAGGTGGGAATGGAGGAATGCCGGAGTGAAGGAATGTGAGAGCGCATTCTCGTGGAGAAAAGCTGGGCGACCAGCTCGCGACCATCGAACCGTGTTCCTGGAGAAACGGCACGAGCTGGGAGTACGGCAGCAATGTGCCAGCGACGCAGAGCGCCAAGTAGAGGCCTTTGAGCTTCATCTGCGATCCTGACCCGACGCCACGGCGCGGCGGACACGGTCGATTTGGCGGAGGTGCAGCAGGTCGTGTCCTGCGTAGAGCCGGCGAAGATGCGCCAAGCTCTCGTCCCCGCGCTCCACATGCACCCCAACCCTATTCAGATCGCCCGGGGCCGCGCGCTCCACGAGCCGCAGGTTCGCGCGCCGAAGCACCGAAAACAGCTCGAGGGCGTCCGATGGATCAGCCTCCTCGTAATGCAGCCGCTCCGCCCACAGATCCTGATCGTACCCGGTCAGCGGCGGTCGGTCTTGCGAGAGGATCAGGCGCATGCGCCACGCCCACACGATCTCGGAATCGGCGAGATGTTGCAGAACGTGGCCGATCGACCACTTGCCCGGGCGTTCCGGGTGGCGCAGTTGCTGCAGCGACAGCCCCTCGATCGCACGTGGCAACGCCGATGGCATCTCGCGCAGGACGGCAATCGGCTCACGGTCGCCGAGCAGCTCCAAGACGGCTTTTGCGTACGCCGCGGCGTTCTCCGCAGCGCCGGTTGCAGGATTCGTGAAAACGGACATTGCCTACACCTGCTGACGCGCTGACGACCTACCTGATCGCCGTCACATCGAAGGTCACATGATAATCGGCTCGCAGCCACTCGACGCGGAATGGTTGCTTGATGCCAGCGACCTCGCGGTAATCAGACAGTTCCTGCCGTTCCGCGAGCAGGCCGAGCGGCGTCAACTTCTCTGACTCGCGGGCCACCAGGTACCCGTCGGCATCATCGAAATGCGGGCGGCACCGGAGAGTCGCGGCTGACGATGCGCTGGGTACACCGGCTTCGCGACCTGGGGAGAAATGTGGCCGGGCCGCTGAGTGCGGTGTATTCGGCGCACGCGCGATTCACGCGGGTGTGCCCGGTCGGCCACAACATCAGTCGGGTTGAAGCGGTGGTAGGCTCCCATCCATGTCAGTGACTGCCATTGCCGATTCAGTGTTGAAGGCGATTGGGGGAACGCCCGTCGTGCGTCTGCGACGCGTCGTGCCGGCCGCCGACGCCGACGTGCTGATCAAGCTGGAATCGGTGAACCCGACCGGTTCGTATAAAGACCGCATGGCGCTCGCGATGATCGAAGGCGCCGAAGCACGCGGTCTTCTGCGACCAGGCATGCGCGTGGTCGAATTCACGGGCGGCAGCACGGGCTCCTCGCTGGCCATGGTATGCGCGGCCAAAGGCTATCGGTTCGTCGTGCTCTCCTCGGATGCGTTTTCGCGCGAGAAACTGCTGACGATGGAGGCGTTGGGCGCTGAGCTGCGAATCGTTCGACTGATCGACACTGCGGCGTTACTTGGGGCCAACGGATCGGTGAGCTTCGACGCACAAGGAATGCAGACTTTGGGTACTGACGTGGCGGCTGCGGCCACGGCATAATGCCGCATGAGTCAATCAGGTTTGCGTCCCAGTCCAAGTGTGCGCGTGTGCTTCCTCGTTTCAGGTGCGTTGATTCTCATTGGCGCCCCGATGCACCCGTCGGGCTCGATGGCGCAGATGCTGGCGGCGCCGCAGTGGCTCCTCGGCCACAGCCTTGTCGACGCGGGCTTTGCCGCTCTCCTTGTCGGGCTCGAGCTGTTGCGTCGACAACCATCGCTCCCGGCGGCGACGCGCCGCTGGGTGGTGCCAGCCGTCGTCGCGACTCTGCTCCAGACGATCGAGATGGCAGTGCACGCGGCCGCGTACATTGATCTGGATCCGCTCCTGGCCGGCAGCGCCACGCCGGTGCTCAGCACGCACCTCGCGTTGTCCGTGGCGGTGTATCCGATCTTCGGGGCGGTGCTCGCGGCGTTCATCGCAGCCTGCAGCCGCGAGCGCGTCCTCGGATCGCCGATGATTGGCTGGATTGGGATCGTCGGCGCGATCGGACATGGGTTTTGCTGGCGGGCGCCTCGCCCGTGCGACGTGCGGCTCACCAGTACGCCGCGGCCAGCGCGCGTCCGTAGGACCCGTGGAGCGCCACCTGTACGACACCCGATTTGTGGTCCTCCGCGAATCGCGGGTCTGACCTGCACGACGGGAACCTCGTCGTCTGCCTTAGGGGCATTGCGCCAGGCGGCAAGGGCAGCAGTCTCTCGATCGCGCCGCGAGTCGCCATCAACGCGATCGCATTGGCACCAACGACGCACACCGTTGCGACGGCGATCGTACCGACCAGCTCGCGCGTGACTCTTTCTGGGCTGGCTCCCAGTGCCATTTGTATCGCCCACTCCCTCCGCCGGCGCCTCGCGGTGGTTGAGAGCACCCCGAGTGTGCCGAGCGTCAGTAGTGCAATCGCGGTCACAGCCAAGACCGTGCTGCCGATTGACAGCAGCGGACGCGCGCCTGCTGCGCTCCACATCAGATCGCGAAACGTCGCCACTCGCTCCACCTGGAGCTCGGGCATCATCTCGGCGAGAGCAGCGCGTGTGGTCAGGATTGCCGACTCGACGCCACCCCTGGGTGGACACGGCGATGTGAAACCTAGTCGCTGCAATGCGCACCGTGAAATCGCTCAGCCGATTGAGGGCGGAATAGGAGACATATGCCTCGGGCACTTCGTCCTCGAAATAGCTGCGGTGCCTTGCCGATTGGACGACGCCGGCGACAGCCCACTCACTTGGCCCCTTCGCGTATGCGTCGTCGCCGAGACTGTGCCCGAGACGCTTGAGATCGCGACCCTCACGGCGAATCAACAGCCGGGCGGCGGTCCCGCTCGACGGTTCCAAGGCACGGCCCACGAAGACTCCCTCGGCTGGTCCAATGTTTGATATAACGGCGCTGCGCATCCCTTCGGAGACCGAAGACTGGCAGACGTAGGCGGCAGACGGGCTCGCGAAGCGCGAAACCGGCTCCTTTCAACACCGTGGTTAATGGAGGCGTCATGCGGATCGGATCACTGATGCTGCTCTTTTGGGTCGCCTTCGCGCTGCCCGCGCGCGCACAGACCACGACAGCCACCTTGCTCGGGACCGTGACTGACGCCCAGAAAGCAGTGCTGCCGGGCGCTGTGGTGACGTCCCGCAACATCGAGACCGGCGCAGAAACCACGGCGGTCGCCGATGCAAACGGCCGGTATCGACTGGCGGCCCTGCGTCCCGGCACCTACGAGCTCCGAGCCGAGCTTGCAGGCTTCGCGTCCGCCGCTCGACTGGGTCTCCAGCTGTTCGTTGGTCAGGAAGTGACGATTGACTTACAGATGGCCCTTGCCGGGGTCGCGGAGTCGATCACCATCACAGCCGCAGCGCCGCTCGTGGAAACGACGAAGTCTGACGTCTCGACCGTGGTCGATCGCGAGCAGATCGATGCCCTGCCTCTGAACGGCCGAAACTTTGCGGACCTGACGCGCCTCACGCCCGACGTCCTTTCAAACGACCGGATCGGCGGCATGCAAAGCAGTCTCTCCAACACCTACTTCGTTGACGGCGTGACCAACGATCGTGCGTGGACCGGCGGCAATCGATCCGGGTATTCATCGGAGAACATCCGCGAGTTTCGGGTCATCACGCAGCAATACGCCGCCGAGTACGGGCAAGCCTCTGGCGGCGTCGTGAATGTCGTCACGCGATCGGGCACCAACGACTTCGAGCAGCGATTGTTCCTGTATCACCGCGGTGACAACCTCGACGCGCGCAACGCGTTTGCGACCGCGAAGGCGCCGTTCGATCGGCAGCAGTACGGCGGGTTTGCCGGCGGTCCCATTCTGAGGGATCGGCTCTTCTACTTTGCCTCCTACGAGCGCACCCACGAAGATCAGACAGCCGTCGTGAGCACGCCCGTCGAGCGCGGAGAATTCCCGAATCCGAGCGATCAACACCAGATCTTCGGCAAAGGCGACTACCAACTCACCCAAGCCCACGCGCTCACGCTGCGGGTGAACGAGGACCGCTTCGACGCCGAGAATCAAGGTGTGGGGGGCCGGAACACAGTGGGATATGGGTCGACCTCGGTCTACAGGAACCACGATTTCTACTCTGCGCTCACGAGCGTGCTGGGATCGGCCAGCCTGAACGAGCTCCGGGTGCAGTACGCACGCCGGCCGGGCGGCAACATCCCGAACACGCCAAACGTTCCCCAGTTGGCCTTTGCGAGCTCGAACCAGGGCAAGTCGTCGGCGAACCCTCAGGAGACGACTGAATGGCGGTTGGGCTCGAGCGACTTCGTGATCCCGAACAACATCTACGCAGCGTTCGTGCAGGACAGCTGGCGCCCACGACCGAATCTCACGCTCAACCTCGGCGTTCGCTACGACTACGAGTCGTACGCGGGCATCCTCAAGGACAAGAACAACGTGTCGCCGCGTCTTGCGGTCTCGTTCGACCCGTGGAATCGGGGCAAGACCGTGCTCCGCGGCGGCGGGGGTCTCTTTCAAGACCAGATCACGCTGAATCAGTGGCTGATCATCGTGCTCAATGTCATCAACGCCCAGGAATTCATCGTGCTGAGGAACCCGGGCTACCCCGATCCGTTCGGCGGCACGCGGCAGCCGCCCGCGCCGCCGAACACCGAGCTGTTCGATCCGAACATGAATACGCCGTACGCCGCACATCTGACGGGTGGGATGAAGCAGGAGCTGGGCGAGGGGTTCGCGTTGAGCGCCGATTATGTGTTTGTGCGAGGGTACGATCAGCTTCGCCGACGGGATCTGAATGCACCGCCGAACGGAACCCTCGTGCGACCGAACCCGTCCCTCGGTCGGCAGCTCATACACGAGTCTGCCGGGGAGCGTGAGCATCATGCGCTGCTGCTGTCGGCCGAGCGGCGCTTTGGCGCGCGGTCGCGATTCCAGGCGTCGTACACGCTCTCGAGCACGAAATCCGATTTCGAGGCTCGCAACAGCACGACGCTGCCGACCGACCAGTACGACCTCTCGGCTGATTGGGGTCC
>JAIVJN010000263.1 GCA_020200025.1 Acidobacteriota bacterium
CGTCCGAACAGCGTGGGCACGAGCACGAAGCAGCCCGCGGCCAAGACCTGGACCAGCACGTTCGGGCTCCAAAGTCGAGCCAGCACCACTCCAAAGAACCCTTGGAGAACGAAACAGAGACAGAGCCAAGCGCCAAGATACTGGAACGGCATGGGCAGGATGGCCGCGAACGGCTTCAACACCAGCGCCGCAATGGGAATCGAATCGGTGAACCCGATGCTCGTACCCAGTGGTACGAGATAGCCCTCGATGCGGCCGGGAGGCAGGTGCCACGACTCGTTTCGAAAGAAGTGCCAGCCGAGAAAGTGCCACATCCAATCGAGCTTCAGCGTCCAGAGAGCTTGGGTTGGAACGATCACGCGGACGCCGCCGACCCACACGAAGAACAGCGCACCGACGGCTCCTCCCGCAACGAGCACCGCTCGCGGCGAACGGCGCCAATGTCCGATGGCGGTCGCCGCGGCGAGAATGAGCGAGAGGAGAACCAGCGTCTGCCGCTCGAGCACGACCCACGCGTCCATCAGGGACCGTCTCCCTCGATGAGCGCCGCGGCCAGCAGTGGAATGAGCAACTCGTGATGGCCAGTCAGCGCGAAGCCGCGGCCGATGCCGGCCGTAGGCCGGGAGATCACATTGGTGTGCGGACGATACATGCGAAGGAAGTCGATGTCGACCGTGGTCAAGCCGTCGAGCGGCAAGCCTCGGTTTCGCGCCAGCGCCACCGCCTTGAGAAACACCTCGGGGAGCACCACCGCTGAACCGCAATTGAGATAGGCGCCCTTGTGAAGGCGGGCGACCGCAGAAACGAAGTAGCGGAAGTCGCGGAGGCTTCCCTCCCCCAACGCGGCGCCTGACGCCGCAGGATGCATGTGGATGATGTCGGTGCCGATGGCAACGTGCACGGTCAGCGGAATCTGCAGTCGCCACGCCGTCGCGGCAAGGCTCGCCTGGGCAAACGGTGGGCGCCGCTCCGCCAGGAAACGCCCGACCGCCTGACCGAGCCCGAGGCCTGCCGCGACGCCGTCGCGAATCGCGCCGTTCAGCAACGTGCCGGTCTCCTCGGCCATGCCGAACGTCCCCGGGCCGAGCACCGCCTCGACGTCTTCTGAGGTTGCCCCGACGAGTGCGACCTCGAAATCGTGAATGATACCGGCGCCGTTGGTCGCCATCGCCGAGACGAAACCGCGCTCCATCAAGTCCACCAGGACGGGCCCGAGCCCGGTCTTCACCACGTGCGCCCCGATGCCCCACACGATGCCGCCGCCATCTCGCGCGGCGAGCAGGGCGTCGATGACGGCGCGGAAATCGGCGCCCGCGAGCAGCCGTGGCAAGCTCGCCAGCCACCCGTCAATGCCGCTTCCCCTGCGATACGGCGCCGCAAAGTCGTCCACCCGCACCTTGCTCGCGCGGGAGGCGAGCGGATAGGTGCGGACGCCGGACAGATCGAACTCTTCGTAGGGGAAGGGCATGGGTGATTCTTGATCGGCCCGCCCACGGCTGCTCAGCATCGCGCGAGCTTCGGCGTGGTCTCGCCGACCAGCCTCCGCTAAGCCACGGCGGTCCGCCGAAGCGGACACACGGCCCGCGGCAGGCGGCGGCAGGCAGGACGATCACCGGTACACGGCGGTCGGCGGTTCCCGCTTGCCGCTTGCCGCTACTGTCTTACACGATCAACATCGCGTCGCCGTAGCTGTAGAAGCGATAGCGTTCCCGCACGGCCGCGTCGTAGGCGGCGAGCACCCGCTCGCGGCCGGCGAAGGCACAGACCAGGATGAGCAGCGACGATCGCGGCAAATGAAAATTCGTGATGAGCCCGTCGACGAGCCGGAAACGATGGCCTGGTCTGATGAACAGGCTGGTCTGGCCACTCGAGGCGGCCACCGACGAGTCTGCCGCCACCGACAGCGATTCCAGCGTCCGGACGGTTGTCGTGCCGACGGCGATGATCCGCCGATGCTCGCGCCGTGCGCGAGACAACGCCTCGGCGGCGTGCGGCGGCACCTCGAAGTGCTCGGGGTCGACCGTGTGCGACTCGATCGCGTCCACGCGCACCGGCTGGAACGTGCCGTAACCGACCTGCAGGGTGATCGTCGCGCGCTCGACGCCACGGTGGTCGAGACCAGCCAGCAACGCCGGCGTGAAATGCAGGCCTGCGGTGGGCGCCGCGACCGACCCACGCTCGCGGGCATACACGGTTTGATATCGCTCGCGATCCACCGCCGTATCTGAGCGCTTGATGTAGGGTGGCAACGGAACGTGCCCGATCCGCTCGATGATCTCCTCGACCGCGTCGACCCCATTGCCTCCGTGCGCCCACAAGCGAACGGTTCGGCGTCCGTGGAAATGTCGCGCCAGGATCTCGCCTTCGAGCCGCCGTTCGGGCGTTTCGAAAGTCATGCGCGATCCGATGCGAAGACGCTGACCCGGGTGCACCAGCGCTTCCCAGGTGTCCGCGCCCATTCTTCTGAGCAGCAGACACTCCACCGCTCCGCCGCCCGGCGTGCGCCGCCCGAGCAGCCGCGCGTGGAAGACTCGCGTGTCGTTCACGACGACGAGATCGGTGGGCTCGAGCAGTGCCGGCAGGTCGGCGAACGCGCGATGCTGCACCTCGCCGCTTTCACGATCGAGCACGAGCAACCGGGACGCGCCGCGCTCGGCCGGCGGCTCCTGGGCGATGAGGTCTGGCGGAAGGGGAAAGTCGAACTGCGAGATGTGCACAGGAACAAGACGAGTCTAAGGCAACACGAAGATCAGGAAGACCACGAAGATTCCTGGCTAGATCCTTCCTTCGTGACTTTCGTGATCTTCGGGTTGTCCTGAACGACTCATCAGGATGCTACGAAAAATAAAAAAGCCCGGGGCACCCCTGGAAATGCCCCGGGCCTACCCAGTCGCCTGGCGGTCAGTGGACGCGCGGTCGCTGCTGAAAGCGCATGAATTGCCAGTCCTCTGCGAGAATCGACCACAGCACCTGATCGTGGTAGACGCCGTTGCGTGTGAACGAGCGGCGCAGCAAACCTTCCTGCACCGCGCCAATCTTACGTAAGGCGCCGTTGCCGCGACCGTTGGCCACGGCGGCGCGCGCCTCGAGGCGATGCACGCCCACCACGTCGAACGCGAAGTTCAAGATCATGCGGGCACCTTCGACGAAGAGACCCGTGCCCCAGAACGCGGAGCCAATGGCGAAGCCCCACTCGGCGGTGCCGAAGCCAGGCTCGATGGAACGTACTTGGAAAATGCCGACGGCGGTGTCCATGCCTTCTGGCACCACCGCGAAGCAGGCATACTCGCCGCGACGGCGCTCGCTGAGCGCCCACTCGATGAAACGCTCGAAGCCCTCGATGGTGGTGGGCGGGGGCGTGATGAACCGCGCCACCTCGTCGGTCGCCAGCATCGACAGCAGGGACGCGGCATCTTCGACGCGGACCTCACGAAGCTGGATGCGCGGACCGCCCAGTAGGGGCAGCTTCTCGCGCCAGTCGCTCGTGCTGACGACCGTCGTCATCGACGACGGAGCGGCCATCGCCTCGGCGCGTTCCAGTTCTGGTTGATAGGGCGTCTTCTTGGTCACTGTATCGCTCCCGTCAGCACTGCCAGGCTGTATCCCCAGACCACGTTCTGACCCCATACGACGTTATCGAGATAGTCGGTGCCCCATTCGACGCCGCCAACGGTCTGCCGGGAGACTTGTCCCCACGCGACGTTCTCAACGCAGTAACCCCACACCACGTTCTGCGCCCAGTAGCCCCAGACCACGTTCTCGCCCCACACGACGTTCTCGCCCCACACCACGTTCTGGCCCGACACGACGTTGTATCCCCAGACGACGTTCTGTCCCCAGACCACATCGTCGAATTGACCCCAGACGTGGCGGTCGTTCCATGCCGCCAGGTGGAGGTAGGCCAAGTCCCCAGAGAGGAGACGGTCGCCCCACACGATGTTCTTGCTCCACACGATCGGCTCGCCGACGAGAACATCTGCGGCGACGGGAAGGGCGCGCTGGCGCAACCAGAACCCTCCGAGGGGCGCTCGTGGATTGATGAGTCCGGCCAGGCGTGCCGCGCCGACTACGTTGAGATAGCCGGCGCCTTGCGTGAGCCGGTCCGTCTCAGCGAGACGTTGCGAGGTGAACTCGAGCACCGCTCGCACGCTGGACGCCGAGAGCCGCGGGCTGCCACCGAGCAGCAGCGCCGCCGCTCCGGAAACGACAGGCGCCGCCATGCTCGTGCCACTCAGGGTGAAATACGCCGGCGTGCCATCGCTCCCGTCCGACACCTGCAGATGCGGATAAGCGTTGAAGAGATGACTGCCAGGCGAGGCGAGCGAGATGATGCGATGTCCGGGGGCGACGAGATCGGGCTTGGCACGCAAATCGAAGCGTGTGGGCCCACGCGAGCTGTAGTCGGTGACACGATCGTCGCTGCGTCTCTCGGTGTCCCGTGTATCCACCGCTCCGACCGCGATGATCGAGGGGCCGTTCGCCGGCGAGGTGACGCCTCCGTACCCGGGCGCGTTATCGCGCGGGTCGAGGCCGAGATTCCCGGCGGAGGCCACAACGACAATCCCACGCCGTGTGAGCGATTCGGCCGCTTGGACCAGCGGGTCAGTGGCCGCCGGCTCGAATACCGGGTGGCCGAGCGAGAGATTGACCACGCGAATGTTGTAGGCGCGGTGGTTTGCACCCACCCACTCGAGCGCCGCGATGACGTCACTCGTGGTGCCGGCGCCTGTGCCGTCGAGCACTTTCAGCGCGACGATGTCGACCGCCGGAGCCACGCCTTGGACTCCGCTTTCGAGGCTGGCCGATCCGCCGCCATTGGCTGCGACGATGCCGGCCACGTGCGTGCCATGACCAAAATCGTCGTACGGCACCGTTCGGCCATTGACAAAGTCGACGAACGCGCGAATGCGGCTGGCCGGCAGATCGGCGTGCGGCTGTACGCCTGAATCGATGATGGCAACGGCAACCCCTGCTCCGAACTGGTCGGCACGCTCCGCTGACGGCGCGCCGCTCGCGCGCCCGACCGGCCGCTCGCTGGCGAACGAAAAGGCCCCGGCTCGCACGGGCGCATCGCTCGAGATGCGCGCTACACCCTCGTCCGATGCGAGCTCGTCGAGCGCGGTGGCGTCGGCGACAACGGTCAGGCCTCCGAGCTCGTTGAGCGCACGACCGACGCGGCCGCCACGGCCGAGCAGTTGGCCGTAGCCGCGTACTCGCGATCCCTCGTCTTTGAAGCGGACGATGGCGCGGACGCGACCTCCCTTGTTGACGGCGTCGCGAACGGCCTCGTCAAGCTTCTCGTGATGCGTGGGCCTGACCTGCGCGGCGGCCGGCGCAGCGAGCGCGACGCCCAAAAGTGCGACGAGCACGCTCGCCGGCCAACGTTGTTTCCGTAGTCTGATCATGATGTGAAGGACCTGGGGGGACTTGTCCGTTGTCGTCAGTGCACGAGCACTTGGCGGCGCCAGGTTGCCCTGGTGTGTCGCCAGTCCTCGTCGAGAATCGACCAAAGCACTTGGTCGACATAACAGCCCGTGCTGGAGGTCCAGCCGGCATTCGGTGCCGCCATGTCCGCCACCGGCTGATGGCCGTCGTCGCACAGAAAGGCGCGCCGCAGCACGGCTTCCTGTACGGCGCCGACCTTGAGCAGCGCACCGGTGCCGCGAGCATTCATGGCCACCGCGCGCGCCTCGAGGCGATGAGCGCCGAGCGTGTCGAAATCGAGCACCAGCGCCGACGCGTCGGCGGAAAGACCCGTGCCCCAGAACGCGAACGCAATGGCAAAGCCCCACTCCGCACTGCGGAACCCGTGCTCGATCGCACGCACCTGAAACAACCCGACGGCCGTCGTGCCGTGCGGCACGACCGCAAAACAGAATTGCCGCCTCTCGAGGCCTTGCGCCGCCGACCAGTCGATGAACCGCTCGAACGCGTCGAGGTTCGTCGCCGCGGGCGCCGCGAACCGAGAGACCTCCTCACTCGAGAGCAGCGTCAGCAGTGCGCGGGCGTCGCGACGCTCTACTGCCCGGAGGTCGGCCATTCGACCACGAGGTGTCGGAAAGGCGATCCCTGAGCCGGCGCCTGACGCCGCGGTGGGCGCCACCGCCATGTCGACCTGAATGCCCGGAAGCGGCGTCGACAGCATCAGTGGCTTCCGGTCTCGCATCGTGAACACCGTGTCGCCGCGCGGTCAATATCCCGCTGCCGCTCCCGGCCGGCAACCGCGATCTGGTCACCGGCCAGGCCCGCCGTCTGGGTGCCGTCTATGCTGGGGTGGCACGCAACGGCCGCATCCTGGCCGACCGTTCGGCGGCGACGCGGGAGCGCAAGACGCGATGCAGCCGGCGGAGTCATGCGCCCAGAGTTAGCAAGGCGACGGCCAGGGCCGAGCTTGTTTCGTCCTCGCAGGCAAACCTGGCGAGTGGCCTGACGTTGTGGGAAGGCCCGCCCGTACGCCGCGCCCCCGCGATGGTTGTGCAGTGTAACGCTTCGGAACAGTGCGCGCGCGTCCAGGAGGTGACGAGCGGAGCTAAAGCGCTCGCCGTCCGTCGCTTAGCGGTGTCTGTTCCAATCCGAGGCAAAAATGCCGCGGTGGCTTACAACAGAACAGGCTGGTTAAGTCCTTTTAAGGCAGCGATTTGCCTGGATCAAGGCAGTTTTTGCGAGGGTCGAACGCGCAATTTCGGCACAGACGGAACGGTCGGCTCACGCCGTCAGATCGCCCACCGCACCAGCACCGCGCCCACGGTGAAGCCGGCTCCGACCGACGCGAGCAGGACCAGGTCGCCGCGCTTCAGTCGCTGCTGGTCGACGGCGTCCGCAAGCGCGAGCGGAATGGTCGCCGCCGTCGTATTGCCGAACCGATCGATGTTGATGATGACCTTCTCCTCCGGAAGTCCCAGCCGCTCGGCCGCCGACATGATGATGCGACGATTCGCTTGATGCGACACGAAGAGGTCGAGATCGGCGGCGGTGACGCCGTTGCGTCGCAGCAGCCGTTCACAGACGTCACCGGTCTTGCGCACGGCGAACTTGAACACGGTCTGGCCTTCCTGCTTGACGTAGTGCAAGCGCTCGTCGACCGTAGCGTGCGACGCCGGCCGCTGGCTTCCGCCCGCGGGCATGCACAGCGCGGAACCGCCGCTGCCGTCGATCTCGTGCTCGAAGTCGAGCAGGCCGAGGCCCGTTTCGTCGGAGGGCCCGACGACCACGGCGCCAGCCCCATCACCAAAGATGACGCACGTGGCGCGGTCGGTGTAGTCGATGATGCTCGACATGACGTCGGCGCCGATGACGAGCACGTGAGTTGCGGCATGGGATGCGACGAGCTGCGCGCCGACGGTGAGGGCATACGTGAACGCCGAACAGGCCGCTGAGAGGTCGAATCCCCACGCCCGCGACGCACCGATCTTTTCTTGCACGAGACAGGCCGTGCTCGGAAAGAACATGTCGGGCGTCACGGTGCCCACGATGATGACGTCGATGTCGTCAGGGGTGAGACCGGCGCGCTCGATTGCCCCGAGCGCCGCCTCTTTGGCGAGATCGGAGGTCGCCACACCAGGCTCCACGATGTGGCGCTCGCGGATCCCCGTGCGCTGAAGAATCCACTCGTCGCTCGTGTCGACCAGCTTCTCCAGATCCGCATTCGTCAGCAGCCGCGGGGGGACATAGGCCGCCAGGCTCTTGATCGCCGCGCGCCTCACGCGCGCGCTCCCGGTCGGGACGACTCGTGTCTCTTCGCTCAAAACAGTCCTCTTCCGGGCATGGGCCGTCCGAAGTACTCATAGGCGCGTGGGGTCGCAACACGCCCGCGCGGCGTACGCTCCAGGAAGCCAATCTGAATCAGAAATGGCTCGTGGATGTCCTCGATGGCATCCGGCTCCTCGCTGAGGGCGGCCGACAGGCTATTGAGCCCGACCGGACCTCCACTGAACTTCTCGATGATCGCGCGCAGCAGTCGCCGATCCACCTCGTCGAAGCCGTGCTCGTCGACCTCGAGGAGGGCGAGCGCCGCGCGCGCGACCTCGAGCGTCACTCGGCCGTCGGCTCGCACCTGCGCGTAGTCGCGCACGCGCCGCAGCAGACGGTTGGCGATACGCGGCGTGCCGCGTGAGCGCGAGGCGATCTCTTGCGTGGCCGCGGGCTCGACGTCGAGATCGAGGATGCGCGCCGAGCGGCGGACGATCTCGTCGAGATCGCTGGGCGTGTAGAAGTCGAGGCGATGCACGATGCCGAAGCGGCTACGAAGCGGAGCCGTCAGCAAGCCTGCGCGCGTCGTCGCGCCGACGAGCGTGAACCTCTCGACTGGCACCTTCACCGATCGGGCGCCCGGTCCCTGGCCGATGACGATGTCGAGCTCGAAATCCTCCATCGCGGGATAGAGAATCTCCTCGATGTTCGGCGCCATGCGATGGATCTCGTCGATGAAGAGCACCTCGCGGGGCTGCAAGTTGGAGAGAATGCCGGCGAGATCGCCCGGCTTCTCGATGACCGGTCCCGCCGTGGTGCGGATGGGCGCAGCCAGCTCGTTGGCGATGACGTAGGCGAGCGTCGTCTTCCCGAGGCCGGGAGGGCCGTAGAGCAACACGTGGTCGAGCGCCTCGCGCCGCAGGCGCGCCGCCTCGATCGACACGTGCAGATTCTCGCGAACGCGATCCTGGCCGATGTAATCGTCAAGTCGCCGTGGGCGAAGCCCCGCCTCGTACTGCGCATCGTCATCGGCCGGCGCGGCCGAGACCGGTCTGGGATCGCTCATGCGCGGGAGAGTTCCTTCAGCGTTGCGCGCAGCGCCGCTTGAAATTCAGGTGCATCGACGTCGTTCAAGACGCGGTCGAGCGCCTTGTCGATTGCCTGGCGATGGTAGCCGAGATTGGCCAAGGCCGACACCAGGTCCTCGCGCAGCGCATCGCCGGGGGTCGGTGGCGCGGCCGCACCAGCCGACGCTTCGAGCGCTCTGGGCAACCGATCGCGCAACTCCATCGAGATCCGTTCCGCCGTCTTCTTGCCGACGCCGGGGATGGCCGTGAGACGCGCCAGATCGCCGCGCTGGATCGCGGTGACGAGATCCCGAGGTTCCATCCCCGACAACACGGCCAAGGCCAGCTTCGGGCCGATCCCGCTCACGCCGATGAGCCGTTCGAAGACGATGAGCTCGAGCGCCGAGGTGAAGCCGTACAACGCGAGCTGATCCTCGCGCACATGCGTATGGATCCGCAGCGCGATCTCCGCCCCCGGGTCTGCCACCATATAGAAGGTGGACAGTGGCACCGCGACGTCATATCCCACGCCCGACACGTCGACGATCACTCGATTGGGGTGTTTCTCGAGGACGCGGCCACGCAGCCACGCGATCATGCGGGATCGGAGCTCTGGCGCGTCGTTCGTCGCGCTTTGAGGGGCGATGTTCGCGGCGGTGGACGGAGGGGCGGGCCGTGAGACCCGCCGTCCGGCACGACGGAAGTCTTCCCCCCGCCGACCGCTAGGGGCCGGTATGCGCGCCACGAGGTCGCGTCTAAGGAACCTGGTTGCCCTCGAGGATCTAAGGAACCTGGTTGACGTCGTGAATTCTTGAGGTCAACCAGGTTCCCTTGACGGTTCCCTCGTAGGTGCACGTGACAAATCGCCATTGCCAACGCGTCAGCGGCATCGTGCGGCGTGGGCACGCGCTCCAGGCCAAGTAGCAGCTTGATCATCTGCTGCACTTGCGATTTCTCGGCGCGCCCGTAGCCAACCACGGCTCGCTTGATTTCCGCCGGGGTGTACTCGACCACTTCGACTCCGGCCTCCACCGCGGCCAGCATGGCGACCCCACGCGCGTGTCCCAGCTTCAAGGCACTGCGCACGTTGGCCGCGTGGAACAGGCTCTCGATGACGACGCACTCGGGACGGCACTGGGCGAGGAGGCCGGCGAGCCGGTCATGAATGAGGGCGAGCTTGACGGGAAACGCGTCGGTGGCGCTCGTGCGGACGGCGCCGCACAGCACGAGCCGGTGTCGGCGGCCGTCGCTGTCGAGGCAGCCGTAGCCTGTGCGCTCCGACCCGGGGTCGATGCCGAACACCCTCACGTGAGCGAGGCCTCGATCTCCTTCTCTTCGATGTCGAAGTTCGACCACACATGCTGCACGTCGTCGTGATCCTCGAGGACGCTCATGAGCTTCACCATCTGTGAGGCCTCCTTGCCCTCGAGCTTGACGTAGTTCTGCGGCAGCATCGCCACTTGTGCGGTCGCCGGCTCGATGCTCAATCCCTTCACCGCTTCCTTCACCGTCTCGAACGCGGACGGATCGCTGACAATCTCCCAACTGTCGCCATCGTCGCGCATGTCGTCGGCGCCGGCGTCGAGGACGGCGTTGAGCAGCGTCTCCTCATTAGCAGGGGTCTTGTCGACAACGACGTACCCCTTCTTGACGAACATCCACGCGACGGAATTGCTCGCGCCGAGGTTGCCGTTGTGTTTCTCGAGCAGATGGCGCAGCTCGCCGACGGTGCGGTTCTTGTTGTCCGTCATGGTCTCGATGATGAGCGCGGCGCCGCCCGGTCCATAGCCTTCGTACGTGATCTCCTCGTAGTTCACGCCGGGTAGCTCGCCCGTGCCCCGCTGAATCGCCTTCTTGATGTTGTCGGCGGGCATATTGACCGATTTGGCGTCGGCAATGATCGTGCGCAGGCGCGGATTGGTGGCTGCGTCGCCGCCGCCACTGCGCGCGGCGACCGTCAGCTCTTTGATGATGCGGGTGAAGACCTTCCCCCGTTTGGCGTCGGCAGCGCCCTTCTTGTGCTTGATGGTGTGCCACTTGGAATGGCCGGACATGGCGAGGCTCCAAACCTGAAAACCCGTGAAAAGGCAAAAAGATTCTGTAGTTTACCCCACCAGCCCCACCAGCCCCACTCGCCCTAGCCGGCTTTCTTGGCCAACACGATCCACGCCTCGGCCCGCCGGTCCCACGGACCGCCACGATAGTCGCCGAGAATCGCGGTCACCTCGAGACCCGCCTTCACCAAACGTCGAGTCATCTGCGGAACGGAAAGGCTTCGGAAGGCCAATGTGAACGTTCTTCGACGCGTGATTCGACCGCGTCGTTCAACGAACTCCTGGTCGAAGAACGTGAGGCCTTTTTGTCGGTCCTGGCGGACCGACTCGATGAGGGTGACCCGGGCGCCCAAGCCGCGGCGCCCGCGCAGGCTCGTTCGTCGCTCGTACTCACTCCACGACGGCAGATCGGCGACGAGCTCGAGGCCGAACGTCCCACCCGATCCGAGCGCGCGCGACACGGCTTCGAGAGTCTCGCCCAGATCTCGCTCGCGGAGCAGCGACTGCAGGATGCCGTAGGGCGCGATGACGAGCTCGAACGACGCATCGGCAAAGGGCAAGTGCCGAATGTCGCCGCGGACGAGACGCACCTGATGTCCGTGCGGCGAGCGCTGTACCCGTCGCCGCGCATGCGCCAGCATCTCGCTCGATCGATCGATGCCGACGAGCGAGACGCCGATACGGGCCAGCGGCATCGCAATCCGGCCGGTGCCGCAGCCGAGCTCGAGCACCACACCCGATACGTTCGAGGCCAGCCGCTGCCAAAACGGCACATCGCGGCGTCCTTGCGTCCGCGCGTTCTCCCAGTCGTAGAAGGGCGCGTAGTCATCCCACCCTTGCCAGCCTTCATGCATTGCAGATCGTCAGATCGGAGATTGCAGATTATGGCCGATCGCAGATCGACGATTGATGATTGGATTTACCAGATTGCCGGATCGGGTCTATTTGTTGTTCCCGGTGAAACGGACCCGATCGACAGATGTGGTAAATCAATTCGTCGATCTTCGATCTACGATCGACCTAATCAATCATCAATTTGGAATCTGAAGATCTGCAATGGCCTATTTCTATATTCGCAAAAAAATCCATTGGTCCGACTGTGACGCGGCCGGTGTGGCGTGGTTTCCTAATTTCCTCGGATGGTTCGAGGACGCAGAAGAGGAGCTCTATCACGCTGTCCTCGGCCGCACGCGTCAGGCGCTGCTCGACGAGCTGCGCTTCGGCATGCCGCGGGTCGAGGTGTCGGTCAGATATCGTACGCCCGTTAGGGCGGGAGAGATCGTTCGCATCGGCATCGCCAGCACGCTCGAACACCCGCGGCGGCTGCGCCACGATTTCGAGATGCGCGACGAGGTGTCCGACGCGATTCGGGCGCATGGCTTCGTCCGAGTCGCGTGCATCGACATGCCGGGCTTCACCACGCGCGATCTGCCCGAGGTAGTCAAAAGCATGGTGGAGGGTCTACCGGGCGCGGCCGAGCGTCAAGCGAAAGGCGAGACGCCGTTGCCGTGGGTGTGAGCCAACCTAGACATTAATCCGAAGCCGCCTACTCGCCGGGCACGATGGGTCTCGTGCGCGGCAGCAATCCGCGCCGGGCCAATCGAGCCATCCCCGCGAGGACCCCGAGAGCAACCTGGTTGAGTACACGAGAGCAACCTGGTTGGTTAGTCCGACACCGCCCACTCGCCGGGCACGATGGGTCTCGTGCGCGGCAGCGATCCGCGCCGGGCCAATCGACCCATTCCCACGAGGATGGCGATGAAGATGGCCAGCTTGACCGCGTCCCCTGCCGTCCCAGGCGGAAACACCTTCCACATCAGCCACAGCGCGAGTTGTGCGGTCGTGACCGCCCAGACAGAACCGTAGAAGTAGCGCCGTTCGTGACCTTCACCGGCCGTCGAGGCCTTCACGCGCGGCAGGTAGCCGAGCGCGCCGAGTAGCCATACGGTGCCAGCCACAGGGAAGTAGGCCGCGTCGTAGATCTGCCTCGAATGCCACTCGCCCGTAACCACCGCCACCGCAGGTCCGACGGTATTGAGCGACGCGAAGGCGATGACCTCGCCCCACGCAACCGTGTAACAAAGGCGGCGATAGATCGGGTTCGGTCGATCCTCGGTGAAGCGAAGGATGTAGGGTGCCGGTTCGCAGCCGGGAAGGCGGCCGAGGAGGCCGGCTATGCCGGTGCCGGCGAGGACGACCCCGAGCCACAGCGCCATGCGCGTGTCGAATCCGCGGTCGAAGAGGTCGAAGGTCAGCGGACCAGGCGCGATGAAGAAGACGAAGATCCAGATCGGCCAGTGATTGAACCGGTAGTAGAGCTTGTTGCTCGAGCGAAGCTTCCGGTCGGTGTCGAGGTCGACGCGTATCGCGGCGGATCCGATGTCAGAGCCACGAAGCTCGAGAGGTTTGGTCGCGTCCAGCACGACCGCCAGTATAGTGCGGCCATGCAGCGTGCTACTGCCGGCGCCGCACTCGTGGTGCTGGTCGCGCTCGCCGACCAGCTCTCGGCGCAAACCACGCCTGCCGCGGTCGACGCCACTCCGCAGACCCTGGAAGAGGTTCGCGCCTCGGTCGGGCGTGTGCTCGATGAGACGGGCGTGCCGGGCGCGGGCCTGGCGCTCGTCCGTGCCGACGGTGTCGAATGGGCGGGTGGTGTCGGCTTTGCCGACCGTGATGCGCAGACCCCCGTGACCGAGCACACCCACTTTCGTGTCGGTTCGATCAGCAAGACCTTTGTGGCGCTCGCGCTCGTGCAACTGTCCGAGGACGGCCTCATCGACCTCGAGGCGCCGCTCGAGGAGGTCGCGCCAGAGGTCGCTTTCGAGAACCCGTGGGAGGCCACGGCACCCGTGCGCGTCATCGATCTGTTGCAACACACGGCAGGCTTCGACGACATGCACTTCAACGAGATGTACAACCTCACCGATCCGCCGGATCTTCCCCTGGGTGAGGTCCTCGCCCGGAATCCCCGCTCGCGGCGCAGCCGATGGCCGCCTGGCACGCGCATGTCCTACGCCAATCCCGGATACGGCGTTGCCGGCTATCTCATCGAAAAGGTGACAGGAGAACCCTACGAGGACTACATCCGCCGGGAGATCCTCCTGCCGTCAGGCATGGAAACGAGCAGCTTCCGGCTCACGCCAGAGGACGAGGCGACACTCGCCCGCGGTTACGACTCCGCGGCTGGCAAGCCGGTGCCCTTCTCACAGATCTATTTGCGGCCGGCCGGCAACCTGCATACGTCGGCCCGCGAGTTGGCCATGTTCGTCCAGATGCTTCTCGGTTGGGGCGAGCTCGGCGAGGCCTTCATCGTCGATCCGGAGTATCTGGGAAACATGGAGCGACCGCGGGCGACGCTCGCAAGCGCCGCGGGGCTCAGAAACGGCTACGGCACCGGCATCTTCCACATGCTGACGCTGCCGTCGTACCCGATGCTCGGACACAGTGGCGGCATCGACGGCTTCGTCTCGACCTACGCTTACTCGCCGTCACGGGATGTGGGATTCGTCGTGCTGCTGAACAGCACTCACGCACCAGCGGCGATATCCCGGATTTCGTCGCTGGCAGTGCGTTACCTGAAGCGCGACGTCGAGCCGCCGACTCCGCCGACCGCGGACGTCAGTGCGACGGCGCTCGCCGGGCACGAGGGCTACTATCACGACGCCAGCCCGCGCAATTCGGTCCTCGCGCTCGTCGACTGGATCATGGGCGGCCGAACGATCGTGCTCGAAAGCTCGACGCTCTACGTCGACCCGGTGTGGGGACCGCGCCGCGCGCTGCTGCCCGTCTCGGACACTCGGACACGATGTTCCGCTTCGAGAATGAACAGGACGCCGCACGCGTGTTTACGACCGACGCGAACGGCACCGCCGTCCTCACCGGCATGGGGATGTACGCGGAGCGCCGGCCGCGGTGGCGCGTCGAGATTGTTCGCGTGCCGGTCCTCGTGTCCGCCGCGATCGCGCTCACACCCTTTGTCGCCGGGATCGGATGGTCGATACGCAGGCGCCGGCTGGCGCCGCACGGCGCGCTCAAACGGGCGGTGTTCGCCGTCCCGATGGTGCTGGTGTTTCCGCCGGCACTGGTCGCGCGGATGCCGACCCGTGACTGGGGAAGCCTCAACTGGCGTACTGGCTTGCTGTTCGCCGCCACCCTCATCCTTCCTGCGCTCGCCCTCGCCATCGTGTCGCTGGCGATCGCCGCCGGCCGCCAAGGCGCCGCGCGCGGCCTGCTGTTCTATGCCGGGCTCGTGTCTGCTTCGCTCGTCGTACTTACCGCCTACCTGTGGTACTGGAACGTGCTCGGCATCAGGTTGTGGGCGTATTAGGAATCACTCCGGCTTCGGGCCTGGGGCCTGGACTGAACCGGCCGGGGCTTGGGGCCTGGGGCCGATTCTGCGAACGAACTTCAGGGACACGACACTAGCGAAGCGGAGCCGAAGCGCCGGTCTTGACGGTTTGAGGCGGAGCTTCGCTAGCAGGCTGATGAAAAAACCCCGAGCCTGAATTCAGAAGTCAGAAGTCAGAAGTCAGAAGTCAGAAGTCAGAAATGAAATTCTCCTCGAGATTCTTGCTTTCTGACTTCTGCCTTTTGACTTCTGCCTCAGGTTGCTTGGTTTTTCGGCAACCTGTTAGAGCCCCTGGATGAATCCCGTCAAACCGAACGCGCCGCCGTGCGGTATGTGAAGGTCGCATAGCCGACGATCGCACCCAGGACCGTCCCGGGGAGCATGATCTCCCAGAAATACGGACCGC
>JAIVJN010000156.1 GCA_020200025.1 Acidobacteriota bacterium
CACCATCTCGGTGAGCCGCTTTTTACCGAACAGGGACATAGAGACGATTGTACTCGGAGGCGGGAACCGGCCGTCGGGCTTGAGGCCTGGGGCTTGCGGCCTGAGACTTCCGGCCTGGGGTTCGCATCGGTACGGCTTCATTCGGCAGCTAGTCCTCGAGGACGCCGAGGCTTGCTCGCAGTCGAGCCAGTACACCGCAGAGGAAGTTGCTGTCGCGTGCGAGTCGAGGGGCTTCAGTCTGTGGCCAGTATTCAAGGCGCGCCGCGAGCGAGATCAGGTACGACAGCTCTCGACTCGACGCGAAGGCAATATCCACAAACCGTGCGTAGTCGCTCTTCGTTCGTCGCGCGCAACCTTCCACGAGATTCGCCGCAATCGACACCGCAGCGCGCCGGGTTTGCGACTGCAGGCCAAAGCGTTCTTCGATTGGAAAGGATCGGGTGGCCCGGTACACGCGAAGAATCAACGCGTCAGCCAACTGAAAGGCGTGTAGCTTTCGGTGATCGCGTATCACGCGGGAGCAGAGGCATCATGTATGCCCGATCGTTGGCGTGGAAGTTCGTTCGAAGAACCGTGAGACCTGCTTGGCACCACTCCGCAAAATAGCGTTCGTCGCGTACTCATGTCGGGTCGAGTACGGAAGAAAGTCGAGCCTGCAGGCCTTCAAGGCTACAGGCCCTCACGCCTCAAGCCAATAGCCTAACGCGGCCTGAATCGTGGAGCCGGAAGCGTCAGCGGCGACAGTCCAAGCGCAGCCGGCTACCCCCGCCGGGTCTCCGTCAACACCTCGTACAACCGCTGCAGTTCATCCTCGTTCCCGAAGGCGATCTCGATCGTGCCGCCCTTTGTGCGGCGTTTGATTTCGACGCGCGTTCCCAACGAGAGGCGGAGTTGTTCCTCCGCGGCGCGGGTGTGGACGTCCTTGGTGGGCGGCGGCGCGGGGGCTGGCGAGGTCGAAGCGGTGAGCTTCTTGACGAGCGCTTCGGTCTCCCGCACCGAGAGTAACCGGGTGACGATGTCGCGGGCGAGGCGGCGTTGATCGCTCTCATCCGGGAGAGCGACGAGTGCGCGCGCGTGTCCCATTGAGAGGTGACCGGCAGCCACCTCGGCGCGCACATCCTCTGGCAGCTTGAGCAGGCGCAGATGGTTGGCGATCGATGATCGATCCTTGCCGACGCGAGCGGCGACCTCATCCTGGCGAAGACCGAAGTCGTCGATGAGGCGCTGGTAGGCTTGCGCCTCCTCGATGGCATTGAGATCCTCTCGCTGCACATTCTCGACGAGCGCCATTTCGAGCAGGCGTCGCCGATCGGTGGTCGTGACGTCCTTGACGATGACGGGAACCTTGGACAGCCCGGCGCGCTGGGCGGCGCGCCAGCGTCGCTCGCCGGCGATGATCTGATAGCGATCGTTGGGGACGCGGCGCACGACGATCGGCTGGATGACGCCGTTGGCGCGAATGGAGCTGGCGAGCGCGTCGAGACGCGTCTCATCGAGTTGCAGCCGCGGCTGATAATCGTTCGGCTCGAGCCGATCGAGGTCGACGTCGAGTGCAACGCGAGCGGTGGCGGCGATATCGGCGCCCTCAGGAATCAGCGCGCCGAGGCCCTTCCCCAGTGCTTGGCGTTTCTCCATATCGTGACGATCCCATGGTCGTCGAGCGATTGCGATCGAGGACTTCGCGCGCGAGCGCGAGATACGCTTCGGCGCCGCGTGAGCGCGCGTCGTAGGCCACCGCGGGTACCCCGTGGCTTGGCGCCTCGGCCAGGCGCACGTTACGCGGAATCACGGTGTTGTACACCTTGTCTTTGAAGAACGCGCGGACGTCTCCCGCGACCTGTTGCCCCAGGTTCGTGCGATCGTCATTCATCGTGAGAAGCACGCCTTCGATGTCGAGTCCTGGATTGAGCCCACCGCGAATGCGACGCAGGGTCGCGACGAGATCGGCAAGTCCTTCGAGGGCGAAGTACTCGCAGTGCAGGGGAATGAGCACCGAGTGGGCGGCGACGAGCGCGTTCAACGTCAGCAAGCCGAGCGAGGGGGGGCAATCGATGAGGATGAAATCGTAGTGCGGGCGCAGGTCCGCGAGAAGACCGGCCAATCTCCGCTCGCGCTCGGGAAGGGCGATCAGCTCGAGCTCGGCGCCGGCGAGGTGCCGGTTTGCCGCCATGAGACTAAGCCCGTCGATCGTCGTGGGCAACACATAACGGTCGGCGGATTCGGAATCGGTCCGGTCGGCGGTGAGCGCCTCGTAAATCGTGCCTGCGGGCGCCGTTTGTCCCTTGAGGCCGAGTCCGCTCGTGGCGTTGGCCTGTGGATCGATGTCGACGAGCAACACGCGGCGTCCCGCCATCGCCCAGGCCGCTGCGAGGTTGATGGCGGTCGTCGTCTTGCCCACGCCGCCTTTCTGGTTCGTGACGGCGATGATTCTGGCGCTCGTGGAGACGTCGGGTTTCGGGGGCGGAAGCTCAGGAATGGCGGAGGAATCTGCCATATAGGTTATTTGACCAATAAGGATGTGTCGCCGTCCAACGGAGCGGCGGAGTCAGCCCCTGGGTCACGTCGCCGCCACCCGGGCCCCGGAAGAGGAAAATCTGGCCGCCTGGTTTGAGAAACGCCTGGAGCGTCCCGAACATGCTGCTCTCCACCCGCACCGCTCGGAGGGTAATCACGTCGGCGGCCTCGTGAAGCTCCGGCCGAGTCAAGAGCTCCTCGAAACGCGACGTTTCGACGGCCACGTCGGCCAGCCCCAGCTCGCGAACGGCTTGCCGAAGGAACACGGCCTTTCGGACTTTGGCCTCGACCATCCGCAGTCTCATCGTGCTTGCTGCAAGCTTGAGTGGAATTGCCGGTGAGCCGCCGCCGGAGCCGACGTCGAGAATGGCCTGAGCCGTCGGCGGCAGATGCTTCGCCGCCACGAGCGGTTCGATGAGCAAGCGATCGATGGCGCGGTCGTCACCGGCCGGCGGCAGTGGCAACGATGTCAAGTTGATCCGGGCATTCCATTTGGTGAGTAGTTGATAGTAGCGTTCGAGCCCGCTCGCCAGCGAGGACGACAATGGCGCGTCCTCTTCGCGCGCCCGGCGGCGAATCCGCTGGGCCAGTTCACGCGCGCTCACCTGGTCACCCGCTCGCGCGCGTTGCTACGGCGGGCGAGCGAACCCTCGACGAAGAGGCCCAGAACGGCAACGGCAGCAGGCGTCACCCCCGGAATGCGCGAGGCTTGCCCGAGCGTCTCAGGCCGTACCTCCTCGAATCGCTGAACCATTTCATGCGACAGACCCGGAACACCGCGATAGGAAAACGTCGGCGGGATCTTCCTTTTTTCGTCGCGGCGGGCGCGCAGCACGGCTCGCTCCTGCCGCTCGAGATAGCCACCGTACTTGACGAGCGTCTCCAGAGAAGCGATATCGAGGAGCCGATCGACACCGGCCAAGGTGAGGTTGACCTCACCAGAGGCGAGGAGCGCCGACAGGTGGACATCAGGTCGCCGCAGCGCCTGCGCGGCAGGTATTCGCGCGCCCGAGTCGATCCTCACGCGCGTCCGCTTCAGCGTGCGCAGATTACCAGTAAATCGCGATTGCCGCGCCTGAAAGCGCTCCCATCGCTCGTAGGACACGAGTCCCACTTCGCGGCCCCGAGGCGTCAGCCGGAGGTCGGCGTTGTCAGTTCTCAGCAGCAGCCGATGCTCGGCGCGCGAGGTGAAGAGTCGGTACGGCTCCAGGCATCCTTTTGTGACCAGATCGTCGATCATGACGCCGAGGTAGGCTTCGTGCCGCCCAAGTACCAGGCCGGAGCGACCACGCACCCGACACGCAGCGTTGATGCCCGCGAGCAGCCCTTGCCCCGCTGCCTCCTCGTACCCCGACGTGCCGTTGATCTGGCCAGCCAGGAAGAGCCCAGGCACGCGTCGGCTTTCCAGGGCGGCGCTCAGTTCCGTTGGCTGGACGAAATCGTACTCGACCGCATAGCCGGGCCGGACCATCCGAGCGGACTCGAGGCCAGGAAGCGCGTGGACGAGATCCGCCTGGACGTGGGACGGAAGGCTCATCGACAGGCCGTTGACGTAGATCTCGTCGCTCGTGAGCCCTTCGGGCTCGAGGATGATCTGATGACGCTCGCGATCAGGAAAGCGCATCACCTTGTCCTCAAATGACGGGCAGTAGCGGGGGCCGATCCCCGCGATGCGGCCGTTGTAGAGCGGCGATTCGTCGATATGGGCGCGGAGCAGCGCGTGAACGCTCGGCGTTGTGTGGAGCACGTGGCACGCAGCGCGATTCGTCGGCGCGATTTCACTCATGTACGAGAATGGAATCGGTTGCGCGTCGCCATGTTCCACGTGGAACACGCCGTGACTCACCTGCTCGTCGAAATCAATGGATTGGCGCAGCAATCGCGGCGGCGTACCCGTCTTCAAGCGCCCTCGGCAAAATTCGCGATCGCGAAACCACTCGGCCAGTCGTTGCGACGGCGGCTCTCCCGCCCGCCCGGCTGGTCGTTGCTCGGGCCCGACGTGCACTACGCCGTTCAGGAAGGTCCCGGTTGTGACAATGATGGCTTGACAGCGAAAGGTGCGACCCTCCTCGGTCTCGAGCCCAACGACTCGCCCGCCAGACGTGACGATTGCACCAACCCGCCCGAGCAGCCATTCGATGTTCGGCTGGCTCTTCAGCGCCTGTCGCACCCAGGCGCTGTACGCGGCCTTGTCGGCCTGGGCACGCGGCGACCAGACCGCTGGGCCTCGGCTCCGGTTTAGCATCTTGAACTGGATACCGGTGGCATCGATCGCCTGTCCCATGAGCCCGCCGAGAGCGTCAATCTCACGAACGAGGTGGCCCTTGGCTGTGCCCCCGATCGCCGGATTGCACGGCATCAGCGCGACGGTGTCTGCCGAAATGGTGCAGAGACCAACCGTGCAACCGAGCCGGGCCGCCGCGCACGCGGCTTCGCAACCGGCATGACCGGCGCCGATGACGATGACATCTAATTTCGTCATGTTAGCTTATCAGGCAATCTTGTTGGCCTATGCCAACTTCGCTCCTCCCTGATCTACACCGAAACGGGTTACGTCAAGCAAGGACACCGATTGGAGCCGCCTGGGTGTCGACGCGCTCTCGTCCGAAAAAGAGACCCTGGACGACCGTGGCTCCCAACGGTTCGCCTCGAGATCTACTTCCCGATGCAGAAGCGCGCGAAGATCTGCTGCAACAGATCATCGGCCGTGCGCCGGCCGCTGACCTCCTGTAACAACGCGGACGCTTCCTGAAGATCGCTGAGCACGAATTCTTCCGACAGCGATTCGTTCGCCGCCGTCACCGCGTCGTGCGAGCGCCCGAGCACGCGCCCGACGCGGTCGAGCAAGGCGACGTGTCGAATGTTCGAGATCGCCGGCGTGTCGCGGGTAGACTCCCCCCCGATCAGGGCGCGTTGGATGGCCAACGTGACCGCCTCGAAGCCGATCCGCTCTCGCACCGACACCGCGATCGTGTGCGGCTCATCGAGGCTCTCGACGCTCCACGCCGGTGCTTGGTCCACTTTGTTCGCGACGATCAGGCGAGGCCGTGACTTGGTCGAGGCCAGCACGTCCCGATCCGCGTCGCTCAGCGGTCGTGATCGATCGAGCATCGCCACAATCACGTCGGCCGAGGCGGCAGCCAGTCGCGCTCGGGCCACCCCTTCACGTTCCACCGGATCGTCCGTCTCGTGCACACCCGCTGTATCGACCAGCGCGATCGACAACCCCCCGAGATCGAGTCGCTCGGTCAAGAGGTCGCGCGTCGTGCCCGCAACGGTGGAGACGATGGCTCGATTCGCGTCGAGCAGGGCGTTGAACAAGCTCGACTTCCCCACGTTGGGCGCGCCGACGATGGCCACCTGCGCGCCTTCGCGGACGAGTCGACCACGGCGGGCATCGCCAAGGAGCGCCTGGACCTGGCTGCGCAGACGATCGATCTCCGTCGCCACCTGGCCCGGCTCGATGAAGTGATAGCCCTCCTCCGGAAAATCGAGCGACGCCTCGAGCTTCGCCATCAGATCGAACAGATTGGCCTCGAGTGCGGCAATGCGTGCCGTCAGCGTGCCGTCCAACTGATCGAAGGCGGTGCGCGCCTGGAGCGGCGTCACCGCATCGATGAGGTCCGCAACCGCCTCGGCTTGTACCAGATCGAGCTTGCCGTGCAGAAACGCGCGCAGCGAGAACTCTCCGGGCTCGGCGAGGCGCGCCCCGGCACAGAGTGCGGCGCGCACGATCGCGTGAAGGACCACCGGGCTCCCATGCGCGCTGATCTCGACGACGTCTTCACCGGAATACGAGTGGGGGCCGGGAAAGAACGTGACGATGACGTGATCGGCCAGTCCCTCGCACGCGCCCGACGTCGGGTCCGGGGCCGCCATGCCTCTCAAGCGCGCGAAGGT
>JAIVJN010000385.1:0-3851 GCA_020200025.1 Acidobacteriota bacterium
AGCAGGTGCAACGACGCGATGATGAAGACGACGCCGGCGACGTTCGCGCTGATCTTGAGCAGAACGATCGGCTGCGCCAGGCGCAGCGCCGCAATCCCCCAGATGACGAGCACCGCCATCACGCTGTAGTACACGGTCCGCACATCCCCGGTGCGCCAGGCACGGACATGGCGGCTGCCGGTCCACAGAAGGTCGGTAATCGCGCGCACCATCCCCTCGAAATTATCGAGCTGTGTCTTGAACAGGATCCAGGCACCGAGGAAGGCGATGGCGCCCCCAAGAAGGGCTCCCGATTGCGCACCCACACTCGACGCGAGCGCGGCGCTGATGCCCAGCCCCTGAATGTCGCTGCCCGGCGGCAGGAATGTCACATACAGGAGCGCCGGCAGCAGCATGCCCAAAATCGCGCCGGCGGCGAACACGGCCCATTGATCGACCCTCACGATGCGCCACCAACCGCGCCAGCGCCGCATCGCCTCGTCATCGGCCGCAAACGTGAAGCCGGTATGCGCAAGATGCACTTTCTGACCGCCCACAGCCGCCGGAATGTAGCCGGCCCGCTCTCCCATACCGTAGCCCTTGTCGCGCGCCCAATTCGACAGCACGAGATTGGCGACACCTCCGGCACCCGAATAGGCGACGAGCGCGCTCAGCAGGAACAGATCCGCGCCCGTGGGAAAGAGATCGAATCCTCGGTTCGCCAGGTCGAACCCGGCGAGGCCGGTCAGGCCGTCGAGCCAGCGCATCGGCGGCACGAAGGCCACCGCCATCGCCAGGAAGCTGCCGAGCGTCGAGACCACGAGGATCCAATTGAGCACTTCGAGCGTGCGCACGATCCGCTTCCCGATGGAGAGAATCGCGACACAAGTCAAAAAGACGGCGACGCCGATTTCATAGATCGTTCCCGCATCTGCCGTCCCAGGCACGCGCCCCGCGAAGAGAAAGAAGATGGCGCCGGCCGCGATCCCCGCAAACGCCGGCCAGCCGAACTGCAGCAGGTACAACCCGGCGTACAGCACCGCCCACGCCGTAGACGAGCCACGGGTGCGCATGAAGCCGGTGAACACGGGCTCGCCGGTGGCGAGGGTATAGCGCATCACTTCCATGTTGAAGATCGTCTGAAGCACGACCGCCGCGACCGTGACCCAAAGGAGCGACAGGCCATGTCGGAGAAAGACCGCAGGACCGAGCAGGAACTCGCCGCTGCCGATCGACAGGCCGAGCACGATGACGCCCGGCCCGACGACGGTCAGCCAGCCGAATCCGTGCGGCTGCGGCGGCAGAGGGAGCTCGGCGTGGACCCACGGGGGGAGACCGGAGCGCGCCTCGAGGGCGACGGCCTCCCTGGAAATAGACGTTGACCCGCTGGTGTCGATCTTCAACCCCCTGTGCATGCGTGCACGGAGCTCGTGCCCGCGCTCGCCGGGCGCCATGATGTGCTGGGCGGAGGCCAGGCAGCAAGCGCTGGTTGCGCGCAAAGAAAGAACGCAGCCCGCGGGGATGGATCACCGGTCCAACGGGAACCCCAACGCGGCTGCTGCGTTCGGGGTCCCGAATGCCGGCGGGACTTTCGCCACGGGCTGGTAAAGTAGCCAGAGAATGCGGGCCCGACTTCGGCTCTTCGTGTCGCGCGCCGCCACCCTCGCGCTCGTGGCCGCGACCGTCTTCGCTACGAGCGGCGATGCCGCACAGTTCCGCCAACGCCGCGGCGGGTTCGAGGGCTTTCGCACGGCTACGCCGGACAGCTTCGACGGCCACTTCAACTTCTGCCGCATCGCCTTCCAGAGCAATCGCGGCCGCGGCGGCGGATGGGGCGTCGATTATCCACAGGCCGACGTGAATCTCTCGATTCGCCTCTCGGAGCTGACCCGCACGCGCGTGAGCTTCGAAGGGGCGCAAGAGCCGCGACATTTCGTGGTCCGCCTCACCGACGACACGCTCTTCCAATGTCCCTTCACGATGATGACGGAGGTGGGCGGCCTGTACCTGGACGAAGAGGAAGCGCCAAGGCTGCGAGAGTATCTCGTCAAGGGCGGCTTCCTCTGGACCGACGATTTCTGGGGCTCGTACTCCTGGCGGATCTTCGAGACCGAGATCCGCAAGGCGCTTCCCGCTGCGGAGTACCCGCTCATCGATCTGCCGCTCGATCATCCAATCTTCCGCACACAGTTCGAAGTGCCCCGGGTGCGGCAGATTCCGTCGATCAATTACTGGTGGGGCAGCGGCGGCGGGACCTCAGAAGGTGGGCGCGAGACCGCTGAGCCGCATGCGCGGGCCATCGTCGACAGCCAAGGGCGGGTGATGGTGCTCATCACCCACAACACCGATTACGGCGATTCGTGGGAGCGCGAAGCCGAGGATCCCGCGTACTTCCTCGAGTTCGCCATCGATGGTTATGCGTTCGGCATCAACGCCGTGCTGTATGCGATGACCCATTGACGGGCGCGGATGGCCGGCTCCGCTTGGCCTGCAGGCTTGGAGGCTTGGAGGCTTGTCGGCGCCCTTGGACACGAGATAGCGAATGAGATCGTTGTCGCCGCGCGACGCGGCGTGGTGGAGTGGCGTGTATCCGTTGTGATCGCGCGCGTTCACGTCGGCGCCGAGCTCTTCGACGAGGAACGTCACCGCCGGCACCCAGCCGTCGGGGACATGGCGATGAGAGTTGCCGGCAAAGCCGAGACCATAGCCCACGCCGGACGCGGCGTGGATCGGCGCTGCTGCGGGGCCGCCCCACGGGATGGGCGGCAGCCCCGATTGATCGGGGCCGCTGAACGAGCCAGCGCCTTCTTCGTATCGCTCGGGCACTTTCGCGGTCGCGATGTGGTGATCGGCTCCGTATTTCAACAGCAACCGCATGGCGGGCACGTCTAGGGTGTACGCCGCCAGCCAGAACGGCGTGGCGCCAGAGCGATCGACGCCGAGGAGGTCGCGGTTATACGTCGTGTACCACAGCGACTTCTTGAGGCGTGCGTTCGGATCGGCACCCGCTTTCAGGAAGGTCTCGGCAAGCTCGAGATAGCCCACCTGCTGCTGCATGTAATCGGCCGGCTGCGGGTGCCGCGACTTCGGTGCCCATTGCATGTTGAGCACTCCGTAGAGCGGCGTCGCGCCCCCGTCGCTGGCGACCTTGACATCGGCACCCCGCTCGAACAGCCGTTTGGCCAGATCAAAGTGACCGTTGATCGTCGCCATGAGCAGCGGGCTGGTCCCATCGGATGCACTCACCTGATTGATGTCGGCACCGCCCTCCAGAAGCGCGAACACGGTCTCATCGAGACCCTCGCGCGCGGCCAGCAGCAACGCCGTGAGGCCGCCGTGCGCGCCCACCAAATCGGCATAGCCGAGCGGTTCGGGCTCTTCCTGCGAATCGGCGCCTCGGTTGCCACCGCCGGCGGGCTGGGCCGGCGCGGCGGCCGCAGACGACCCAGGAGTCGTCGACTTTCGTGCGGCCAGCTCTTTCTGGAGCGCGGCGACGCGTGTGTTACGCCGGCGGCTGTCGGCGCCGTCTTCACGGTTGCGCGCGCTGATGTCGACGACCGTTGCTGTCGCCTTCACGTCGGCGCCACGAGCCAGGAGTATCTTGACCACGTCGGCTCGACCCGACCCGGCGGCGAACATCAGCGGTGTTTGCCCCCACTCTGGCTCGCGGACGTTGACGTCGGCGCCGCTATCGAGGAGCAGCGCAACGGTCTCGGTATTGCCGGAGGCGGCCGCAAAATGCAGCGCCGCCGCGCCCGTCGTCGTGGTGGCGTTGACGTCCGCGCCCGCGTCGACCAGCTTGCGCACGACGCTGGCTGAGCCATGGCGGGCTGCGACGTGGAGGGCCGTATGCCGGCCGATGCGTGTCGCTG
>JAIVJN010000385.1:3858-8998 GCA_020200025.1 Acidobacteriota bacterium
GCCGTATGCCGGCCGATGCGTGTCGCTGCGCGCACATTCGCACCCGCCTCGAGGAGCGATCCCGCCAGCGCGTCGTCGCCCTGCTGCGCGGCCCAGTGCAGCGCTGTCATACCGTCGCCGAGCGCGCCGTCGACATCGGCGCCCTTTTCGAGCAGCGCCCGCACGGCCGCCGCATCCCGTCTCGCCGCGGCGTCAGCCACGCGCGAGTCCGCCCTCACGTCTCCGATGCCCTGATGAGACGAGTCGTCGGCGCCGACGAGCGAGACCGACGCGCATGCGAGAGCGGCCATCGACACGAAACAAGCCACTCGCCACCGATTCATGTTCGCCGTCATTGGCATCCTCACGAGACGCGCCCGACTACGCAAGGGAGAACGTGCCAGTCGAATCGCCGAATTGCTCCATCTCCGTCAGGCCGATCTTGTTCATCACCGTCAGCATCACGTTGGCCATCGGCGTGCCGGCTTCCGCGCGCAGGTGCACATTGCCTGGGAGCTGGCCATTGGCCCCGCCGAGCAGCACGAGCGGGCACCGCTTGTGGTTGTGAACATTGCCGTCGCCCATGGGCGAGCCGTAGATGATGAGGCTTCGATCGAGCAGCGTGGCATCCCCGTCCGGAAGGCTCTGCAGTTTGTCGAGGAAGTACGGCAACAAGCTCGCGTGATAGCGGTTAATCTGACCGAACTCGGTGATGTTGTTCGGCTTGCCGCCGTGATGCGAGGCCGGGTGGAAGCCCTTCGTCACGCCGCTCTCCGGATACACGCGGCTCGACGCATCGCGGCCTGTCTTGAAAGAAAAGACGCGGGTGATGTCGGCCTGAAACGCGAGCGCCTGCAGATCGAACATCAGTTTGACGTGCTCGTCGAACGAGTCGGGCACGCCCGCGGGGGCGCCGGGCAGCGCTCTGGCCTCGCCTGTGGCGTTGCGCGCTTCCACTTTCTGGATGCGGCGCTCGATCTCGCGCACGTCCTCGAGATAGCGGTCCATCCGCAGGCGATCGCTGGCGTCCAGGCGGCCGTTCAGCTCGGCGACCTGAGCCGTCACGTAATCGAGCACACTGCTCGTCGCCCTTCGGCGAGAGGCGCGCTCGGCCGTCGACCCGCCCGCGCCGAACAACTGATCGAACGCCATCCGCGGATCGCGAATCATCGGCAAGGGCTCGGTTGGTGACACCCAACTGATCATGTCGGTGTAGACGCACGAATAGCCGTACGCGCACCCACCCGCCTGATCCACGTTCTCGATGCAGAGCTGCATCGACGGAATCGGAGTGTCCTGGCCGAACCGCTTCGCATAAATCTGATCGAGCGACGTGCCGGCCCGTACATCAGAGCTCTCGGTCTGCTTGGGATGGGTCTGCGTGAGGAACACGGCGCTCGACCGGAAATGGTCGCCCCCGATCTCCATGGGAGTGACCGCCTCGGCGGGCCGTACATCGGTGTCGCTGACGATGGTCAGATACTTCCGATGCGGCTCGAGCGGGCTGAGGGCGCTCGGCGTGAGATCGAAGGCGTGTCCCGTTTCGGCTGGCGACCACAGGTGCTGCTCGGCTCCCCACTCGCTACTGCCTGCGGCACCGTGCACCATCTCGATGCACACGAGCCGCGTGCGATCGAGGGCGGCCGCCTTCGCGGTGCTGCTCCACAGGCTGCGCGCCGGTACCATCGCGTCGAGAAATGGCAATGAAAGCGTGGCACCGAGTCCGCGCAGCACCGTCCGGCGCGGCAGGTGTCGTTGAGTGATGAACGCCATGCTCGGTCCTCTCCTCGATGGAACGCTACCGCTGTCCGACCGCATCAGGAGCCGTGGTCTGCACGTCGGCACTCTTCATCCGAAATGCGGGACTCTTCACGATGCCGACGACGAACGCTGACAGGCGATGATCGGCGGCCGCGGCCTGATGAACGATCGAGCGCACGGCCGGCATGTCTCCGTCGTCCAGCCGTCGACCGAGCGCGTAGGTCATGAGATTCTCGGCGAACGTGCGCACGAGCGACGTCGACCGCTTGAGCAGCGCGTGCTGGAGATCGTCGGGGCCGGTGAGCGGCGTCCCGTCGTAGAGCGCGCTCGCGGCGTCGACCGGCATCCCGTTGTCCTTGATGCGCCAGGCGCCGGTGACGTCGAAGTTCTCGAGTGCCAGGCCAATCGGGTCGATCATGCGATGGCACGAGGTGCACGCCGAGCTCGCGCGGTGCTGCTCGAGGCGCTCGCGCACCGTGCGCAGTCGACCGTCCTCCGCGTCAGCTGTCGCCTCGAGGTCGGGTACGTCCGGGGGCGGCGGAGGGGGCGGCGTGCCGAGCAGCACTTCCATCACCCACTTGCCGCGAAGCACCGGCGATGTGCGATCGGCGTGCGAGGTCAGCGTCAAGATGCTGCCGTGTCCCAGCAACCCGCGCCGGCGGCCGTCCGGGTATGTCACCTTGCGGAACTGGCTGCCGATCACGCTCGGAATTCGATAGTGGCGCGCGAGCCGTTCGTCGAGAAACGAGTAGTCGGCGGAGAAGAGATCGAGCACCGGCCGATCTTCGCGGACGATGTGGCGGAAGAAGAGCTCGGTCTCTCGCACCATCGACGTCTTCAGCTGCTCGTCGAAGTCGGGATAGGTCCGCACGTCCGGATTGATCTTGTCGAGATCCTGCAAGCGCAGCCACTGCGCCGCGAAGCGCGAGGAGAGGACGTCCGAGCGTCGATCCGCAAGCATTCGACGCACTTGCTGCTCGAGCCCGGCGGGGGTCGACAGGCGTCCCCCATTCGCCGCACGAAGCAACTCGTCGTCCGGACCAGTCGCCCACAGGAAGAACGACAAGCGTGAGGCGAGGTCGATATCGCTCAAGGCGTAGGCGGCGCTTCCCCGCGCCGTGGATGGACGCTCCTCGAAACGGAATACGAACCGCGGGCTGGCCAGCAGGCCCTCGATGGCCATCCGAATGCCCTCTTCGAACCCGCCCTCGGAGGCGCCACGTTTGTAGAGGCCCATCAACGAGTTGGTGTCGCGTTCGGTCAACGGGCGTCGGAACGCCTGCGAGCCGAGACGAGAGACGATCTCGCGGGCGCAGACGACCTGCTGCGGCTCGGTCTTCGGATGGCAGGTGAAGATCTTCTCCCGGCTCGGGGTCGACGAGACGCCTCGCGCGCCGAAGGGCCCGGTGATCGCCAGATCGCGCAAGTGCGGCAGCGTGGTGATGCCGTAGGCGTCGGCGATGCTGGTGCTGGCGAGCGACCAATCGAGCGGTGAGATGAGGTCCTGCGCCGGCCCTTCGAGCCGGCGGATGAACGCCGCGGACACCCGATGGGGGCCAGCCGTAACCGCAATCGGCTCGGTCTGGATGTTGACGCCGTCGGGATCGGAGGTGTTCATCCAGCGATCGACGTCGAGTAACGCGGCACGCACGCCGTCGACGGAGATCTCCACCTGCTCGGGCGCTTCTGCCGTATGGAGCGCGGCGCGACCGTTCCCGTACAACGCCCCCGTTGTCTCGTGATAGAAGGACACGCGAAAGCGGTACTCGCCGTCGGCGGCGAAGTTATGCACGATCGACAGTCCGCCGCGCGTGCCGTAGGGTGCGCCCTCGACGTGCTCGCGCTGAGACATCCATCGCGACACCGGATAGGTGGCTTCGCGGGCGGTCGCCTCGGGGTCGCCCACCGCCAGGCGACTGATCTCGGCGGCCGCCGTGAGATACGCCTGCATCAACGTCGGCGACAGCAACTGCGCATCGGCGATGTTGTCGAAGTTGGCGCTCTTGGTGTCGAGGGGCAGATAGTCTCCGGCGTTGACGTCGATATGCAGCAGGTCGCGGACGGACCTGGCGTACTCGGTGCGATTGAGACGCTGGAACGTTCGGCGGCCCGGCATCGGCGCCGCCGCCGATCGGGCATCGGCCTGCCGTTCGAGAGTGGCCGCCAGCCCATCGAGTAGCGCCTCGTCGGGGCGGCGGGCGCCCGCGGGCGGCATCTGCCCCGCGCGCACCTTGCGGATCATCTTCTCGGTGATAGCGCTCTGCTGCCCCGCGTTCGCGACCTCGAAGCCGTCGAGCGACAAGTTGCCACTGCGCCGGCGGTCGTTGTGACAGGACAGGCAGGTCGAGGTGACGACCTTCTGCGCGGCTTCGAGCGACGCCGGGGTGCCGGCCTCCGGCGTGGAGGCCGCTCAGCATCGCAAGCGCCGCGAACAGCAATGACGGCCATCGCGCCATTCTCGTCAACCCACCCCCCCAAGACGCCACCGCGCGCCATGAATGCAGAAGGAATTATACGTCGAGGCGCCGCTCCGCAGCTCGACGAGTGCTGGAAGGACGTGGCTGGGGTAGGTCGGTCACGCGCGCGATTTCTTCCTCGGACCGCGGGCAAGTCGACGGCCGATTCCGGGGCCTGAACGAGGTTCTCGCGTGAGTGTGAGCCCGATTCCACTCCTTCAGGAAGCTCGAGGATGTCGAGGCAGTAACCCGAGTCACCCCGCTCGACGCTTGGCCAGCAGCTCGCGGACGGCGGGAACGAGCTCAACTGGTACTTCCATCACGGTGTGAGTCGTTGATTCGAACGCCGCTTCGTCCTCGGCGACAGCCTCTTCGTCGGACTGCTGCTCGTAGTGCTCAAGGACACGTTTGACACGTGCTTCGTCCCAGCCAGATGGATACTGCGTCTGCTTCGTCATTTTTGCCGTCCTCGTTGACGGCGTCGCAACGCCTTGAGCGCTTTCGCACCGAGATCATATGCGGTGACCACGAACAAGGATTCCGGTTCGGGATCCGGCACGTAGATTACGCGAAGATATCGACCCTCCTGCGTCTGACCCACGGCCACGCGCGACCCATCCGAACCTGGTCGGTCCTCGATCGGCCGCGTCAACACGTCCTCGACTTCCTCCTCGTTGACATCGTGTGCGTAGACATGTGGCTCGCCCGTCGTCGGGTCAATATAGAACCGCAGAGTCACTGCTCATTGTAGCCTCCGCACCAGGGCTGGCATCGACGTTCTTAACCGCACGGCCCACCTCACGCAATACGATAAACAGCCCGCTGGGAGCAACCTCGGCTGCGACGTGGGAGCGCTAAAAGTGTTGGTGGGAACGGCTCCGCCGAGGAGGTGTAGGGTTCACTACGCGCATGGCCCGAGAGTGCCACGTCAAGGTGATTTTCAC
>JAIVJN010000264.1 GCA_020200025.1 Acidobacteriota bacterium
GCGCACGTTCGCGCTCGAGATCGAGCGAGCCCACGTGCAGCGAAAGCGGAGACTGCACCCACTTGTAGATTGACTGGGTGAACAGGCGCACGAATCGATGCGCCCACTCATCGAGCTGTGCCGGCGCGCGCGAAGGAAAGATTCCTTCGAGAGCGCGCGCCATCTCGGCTGGCGCCATCTTCTCGCCCGCGTACAGGTGCAGGCAGGCGTCGAGCACGGGAAAGGGCATCAGCTCGTGCTCGGCGACCTGTGCGTCGGCCAACTCTGGTCCCGGCTCGGTGGCGAGCGTGGCCGCGATACCCTTGAAATTGAATCTGACGTGTAGCCGTCCGAGCAGGGCGATGACCACGGTCTTCGGCACGTTGGCAATCACCGAGAGCGCGCCTTCGAGGTCGCCGCCGATCGTCGTGTAGCCGACGGCTTTCTCGCTCATATCGCCGGTCTGCAGGAACAGCGCGCCTGACGAATTCGACCAGTTCCACATGCGCTGCGCGCGCAGCCGTGCCTGAACGTTCTGGCGTGTCATCTCCGTCGGCTCCTCACCGCCCAGCATTTGCCGCGTGACGGCCATCTCGCGATCGGTCGCCTCGTCGATGGGCACGACATGCAGGGCGACGCCGAGCTCGTCGGCCAACGTCTGCGCCGCCGATCGCGTCCCGTCTTGCGAATGCCGGCTGGGCATGTAAAAGGCGGTGATCGGCACCGTTTTCGTCCCGCCGGCGAGCAGCAACTGCCCGGCCCGCCACGCCACGAGCAGCGTCAACATCGAATCGCGTCCGCCAGAGAGCGCAAGGCCGAGTGAACCGAACGCGCCCGTCTTCTCGAAATAGCTTTTCACGCCGAGTGCGAGGCTCTCGAACAAGTCGTCGAGGGCAGCGTCGCGGGGGTCGACTGACGAACCGGATGGGGCGGGCAGAAAGAAGCTGCCTCCGTCGGGGGCGGGATAGGTCAAGCGCGATCGATTGGCGGTGGGCGACTCGCCCCTCACCGCCCGCACCGGCTCGTGTTGCAGGTGAAACGCGTCGCAGTCGGTACGCCACGTCGTGTTCTCTCGGCGAATCCGCTCGGTGCGATCCAGATCGATGACCGCCGCCCACCATCCCTCCCGGTATCTGGGCGCGTCGAGCATCAGCCGGCCGTTCTGAAAGATGAAGCCTCCGCCGTCGTAGACGAGCCCGTCCTGACCACCCACCGCATTCGCGTAGAGCAATACCGTCTGGTTGTCGGCGGCCCGTGTGGCCAGCATCTCGCGTCTCGTCCCCTCGATCCCCATGCGGTAGGGGGATGATGAGACGTTCACCACGATTTCGGCACCTGAGTAACATCGGCGCCGCATCGGCCCGTCCGGGGACCAGGCATCCTCGCAGACCTCCGCCGCAAGAGTGCCGAAGTCGAAACGAAACAAGGCGTCGCCGAGCGGTACCCCGTCCGCATCGAGGAGCAAACCAGGTCCGCCTCTCGAGAACGTGCGCGCTTCGTAGAACACGTGGTAAGTGGGCAGCTTTTCCTTCGGCACGAAGCCAAGCACCCGGCCCCCGTGTACCACTGCAGCGACGTTGAAGGGCTGCCCGCCGACGGCGACGGCCATGCCCACGACGCAGACCGTGCGATGCGCTTCGGTGGTCCTGGCAAAGCGCATGAGCTCGCGTCGCTGTCCGTCGAGGAACGCGCGCCACTGCACCAAGTCTTCGGGCGGGTAACCGCCGATGATCTGCTCGGGGAAGCCGGCGAGCGTCACGTCGGCCGCCGCCATCTCCTCCGCCATCGCGACGAGCCGATCCGTATTGGAACGAACCGCACCCACCGTGGGACATACGCTGGCAATCGCCAGCTTCACGAGTCGCATGAGCTGTGGTCTACGAGTCTATTGCAGAAGCGAAAGCGGCAGGCAGCCGCAGACGGCACGCGGCCCGCCTTCGCTCGCGGGTGGACTGGCGAGCTACGGCCCGACTACGCTCGGACACGATGTCTTCGAGCTTCGTCGCGGTCTCGCTGGAGCCGCGTTACGGCGACGAAAGCGGACGAGGTCGCGCCGCGGAGGCCGACAGGCGGCAGAGCGCAGAAGGCGGAAGCAAAAGGCCGTGATGCGCCGGTACCCAAATCCGCGTTCTCGGCATCTAAGCTTGAGTAGATCGGAAACCTCCCGCAGAATTGACCCATGGCATTTCGTCCGTTCAAGCTCAAGAGACCAACCGATTCAGAGGCCCTGCCCGGCCGCTCGGCGGCGATGCAGGTGCCGGCCACCCACTACGTCACTGGCGGCCCGCTGGCGCCAACCGGCGACCACCTGACCGAAGCGATGTTTGGACTCGGCTGCTTCTGGGGAGCGGAAAAGCTCTTCTGGCAGCTTCCCGGCGTGGTGAGCACCGCCGTCGGCTACGCGGGTGGCGTGACGCCCAATGCGACCTACGAGGAAGTGTGCTCGGGACAGACTGGGCATACCGAGGTCGTGCGGGTCGTGTACGAGCCCGCGCGCATTTCCTACGACGAGCTACTGCGTGCGTTTTGGGAAGGTCACGACCCGACACAGGGGATGCGGCAAGGCAACGACGTCGGCACGCAGTACCGCTCGGCCATCTACTACTACAGCGACGACCAACGGTACGCGGCCGAGCGCAGCCGCGACGACTACACGACGCAGTTGGCTCGCGCCGGCTACGGCGCAATCACCACCGAGATCGAGCAGGCGCCGCCGTTCTACTATGCCGAGGCCTATCATCAGCAATATCTCGCCAAGAACCCGAACGGTTACTGCGGACATGGCGGGACCGGGGTGAGCTGTCCCATAGGTGTGACGACGTCCGACGGGCAGTGACAGAAACAGCCTCGCCTGAAGTCAGAAGTCATCAAAGGCAAAAGGCACAGGCGAAACGCTATGGCTCACGCTTCTTGACTTTTGACGTCTAAACGTCCTATTTCAGGTCGCGGGGTTTCTCACCAACCTGATCAATCGGACCGCTGGATGTTGAGCGCCGAGCCCTTGCGCAGCGTCCGTTCGCCCAGCCATTTTCGCGCGGCGGGCATATCGCTTCTGCGCAGGCCAAACCGGTGGATGGCGTGCTCCTCGATGTGCGCCATCGCCTCGGGCACCGAGTCGGTCACCAGCATCAAGTCGAGGTCGGTCGCCGAGACCGTCCCTTCCTTCAGCATGTTCCTCAGCAGATCGGTGAACGGACGCCAGTAGCCTATTCCCATGAGCACGACCGGGAACTGCCGGATTTTCCCAGTCTGGATGAGCGTGAGCGCTTCGGTGAGCTCGTCGAGCGTGCCCAGACCACCCGGCAGCACGACGAAGGCGTACGAGTACTTGAAGAGCAGCACTTTCCGCACGAAGAAGTAGTGACAGGTCACGTAGCGATCGAGGTAGGGATTGGGCGCCTGTTCGTGCGGGAGCGAGATGTTGCAGCCAACGGAACGCCCGCCCGCGGCCCGCGCCCCGCGGTTGGCGGCCTCCATGACGCCGGGACCTCCGCCGGTCATCACCGTGAAGCCGAGGCCGACGAGAGCCTTGCCCACCTCGGTCCCCGTCTGGTAGGCCGCATGCGTTTCCGAGAACCGGGCGGAGCCGAACACGGTGACGCACGGCCCGACGAAATGCAGCTCGCGAAACCCGCGCACGAAATCGCGGATGATTCTGAACAGCCTGACCAGCTCGCGCCAGCGCGAGTGCGGACCCTCGAGGAGGACACGATCTGACTGGCCGTGATCGTCGTCAGGCGCAGGAAGCGACGGAGGCATCACCGTTGATGGTACGTGATAGGGCCGCGTGGGTTCAGGGGTGAAGCGACGTGGCCCGGCCTGGGCGAGACAGCCCAACAACCCAAACGCCCCAGCGGCGTCTCCACGCAAAGGTGATGGTCAAGCACAAAGGTGGGATGCAAAGGGGGTGCCCGGATCCCCAATGCGAGTTGGGTGTAAAGTCTTGGCGGCGGCGCTTGACACATGACATTGACGGTTTTTCTCGCGATCGTAGGTCTCGGCCTTCAAGCCACCGCCCTGCCGGGCACGGTAGTGGATGTCTCGGGTGCCGCGGTTCCTGACGCCAAACTGGTGGCGGTCATGGCGGATGGCCGAGAGGCCGAAGTCGCCGTCGCTCGCGACGGCTCGTTCGTGCTCGAGGCGCCGCGACCAGCGAGACTTCGCATTCGCGCCACGGGGTTCTCGAGCGCCGACATTTCCTTGGCCGACGCCCCCATCCCGCTGCGTGTCGTTCTGCAGCCCTCGAGCTTTGCGGAATCCGTCGTCGTCACCGCCGACCGCGGCGCCGAGCGCCTGCCGAACGCCGCGAGTGCCACCGTGTTGACAGCGGCGGAGCTGGCCAACGCTGCTCCGGCCGCGCTCGACGATGTGCTCCGGCAAACACCCGGTTTCAGTCTGTTCCGCCGATCGTCCTCGCGCGTTGCCAACCCGACGACGCAAGGGGTGACCCTGCGGGGCGTATCCGGATCGGGGGCGAGCCGCACGCTCGTGCTCGCCGACGGCGTCCCGCTCAACGATCCGTTTGGCAGTTGGGTCTACTGGAATCGTGTGCCGGTGGCGGCGGTCGAGCGCGTGGAAGTCGTGCGCGGCGCGGCTGGCGACCTCTACGGTGCCGATGCCCTCGGGGGCGTTGTGCAAGTGCTGACGTTTGCGCCCGGGCGCGCGCGACTGCGAGCCACGGTGGACGGCGGGTCGCACGACACGGCTCGCGTGTCCATGTTTGCGGGTGCCAGTCGCGGACCTTGGTTCGGCTCGGCGTCGGGCGAGTGGCTCGACACCGCCGGCGTCGTCACCATTGCACCGGAAGAACGAGGCATCGTGGACGTCGAGGCGGATAGCGATTACCGCACGGGTTACATGGCCTTGGGCACTCAGCGTAGCAATTGGCACGCGTCGGCGCGCGTCAACGTCTACTCGGAGGGCCGGGGCAACGGCACCCCGCTGCAGGTGAATTCCACCGCGTGGCGCCAGCTCGGCGGGGAAGCGGGTGGCCTGACCGGCGGTGGCGCCTGGCAGGTGCACGTGTCCGGCGGCACGCAGGAGTACTTTCAGACCTTCACTGCGGTGGCGACCGCCCGTGCGAGCGAGCGGCTCACGACCGAGCAGTGGACGCCCAGCGATTTCGTCAGCGCCAGCGGGCAATGGTCTCGCACCCTTGGGCGGCATGGCCTGCTCGTCGGCGCCGAGACGCACCGCACCGAATCGACCGTGGACGAGTATCGCTACAGTCTGACCAATGTTCGTTCTGGCCCCTTTGTCGTTGGCGGAACGGAGCGTGGTGGGGCCGGTTTTGCCCGTGTCAGTCTTGCCGCCAGCAACCGCGTGACCATCGGCCTCGGCGCCCGCGTCGACATGTGGCGATCGGAGCCGATCGAAGTGCCGATCGATCAAGTGCAGCCGTCCGATCAGTCCGCCTCGTTTTTCAGCCCCCGCGCATCGGTGGCGTGGCGACTCGGTGACATCGCGCTCCAGAGCGCGGTGTATCGCGGTCACCGGACGCCGACCTTGAACGAGCTCCACCGAGGCTTCCGCGCGGGGAACGTCGTGACCAATCCCAATCCGCTGCTGGAGCCCGAAACCCTTACCGGTGTCGAAGGCGGCGCGCTCTATTCGGCAGGACGCGTCTCGGCCCGCGCCACCGCGTTCTGGAACACGCTCGACGGGGCCATCGCCAACATCACGCTCAGCGCGACGCCGACGCTCATCACGCGCGAGCGTCGCAACTCGGACGAGATCCGGTCGACGGGCGTGGAGATCGAGGCCGATGTGCGGCTGCTGCCGACGCTCACGACGACGGGGCAGGTGACATTCACCCGCGCACAGTTCCAAGGCTCGATTGCCGCCCCGCAAATCGAGGGGAACCGTGTGCCGCAGGTGCCGGGAGTACAGTACGCGGCAGGGCTCACCTGGTCGGATCCGACGCTGTTGACGCTCGCGGGCTTGGTGCGGGGCACGAGCACGCAGTTCGACGACGATCTCAACGTGCTCGAGCTCGGCTCGTTCGCCGTGGTCGATGTGACGGTGAGCCGCGGCGTCACGCGCGCGGTGCAAGCGTTTTTCGCCGTCGAGAATCTGCTCGATCGGGAATACGACGTCGGGCGCACGCCGACACGGACCATCGGATGGCCGCGCACCTTCCGCGTGGGCGCGCGGATCGCGTTGCCCTGAACACCGAAACGGGGGCTTCGTCCTTGCGGACTTCGTGCTCCTCGTGGCTAACCCGCAGCTCACTCGAGACGGGTACGGAGGGCGGGCCTCACGGCCCGCTCTTGGCGCACCGTAAAGGTGCGCCCTACCGGTCCCGCTCTAGCGAACCGTGAAGGTGCGCCTTACCGGTCGTCTGCCAGCAAATCTCTGACGCGGCTCACCAGCACGGCGGGTGAGAAGGGCTTCGGGAGAAACGGCAGCGGGGGGGGCGCTTCGGGCTCGCTGCCTGACATGAGCAGGACCCGCAGGTGTGGCCAACGCGCCTTGAGCGCGGTCGCGAGACCGAGGGCCGAGCGGTTTGGCATGGTGATATCGGACAGCAGCACATCGATGCGCCCGGGCGCGCGATCGATCTCCCACATGGCTTGTTCGACACTCGACGCCGAGAGCACGCGAAAGCCCGCCGCCGTGAGAACATCCGTACAGAGCTCACGAATGCCGTCACTGTCGTCGACGAGAAGAATGGTCGGCGGCAAGGTGCACATCGCAAGCGCAACAATCTTGCCAACACTCGTTACGCATCGATGCACGCCGTGACCGTTGTCGAACCTCTTGCCTGAGGCGATTTCGGGCCATCGCGCTGGCCGCCTGGGGAGCTTACGTCGGCGCGGTTCGCCCGGAGAACCCCATGTGCTTATACAATCCGGGCGCATGAAGCGCTGTCCCTTTGCCGCCCTGCTGTCACTGCTCGTGCTCCCCGTCACGGCCACTGCACAGACCGTCAAGTACGAACCGACGGCAGGTGTGCAGACCTTCGCCGTCCGGCCGCCCGTCCTCAAGATTGCTCCCGGGACAACCGTCGAGACGAGGACCTTCACTCGCCCGGGCGACTACTACGATCCCAACAAGGCAGGACCCTGGCCCGGCGAGGTCGGCCCGTTCTATATCGAAGGTGCGGCGCCCGGTGACACGCTGGTGGTGCGGATTCTCAAGTTGGCGCCGAATGGTGACATCGCCATCTCGAACGTGACTGCAACCAGCATCAGCGGCGTGGCCGGCGACAGCCGCACGCGGATGTTGAACGACCCGCTGCCATCGCGCCGCTTCGTGTGGCGCCTCGACCGCACCCGGATGACCGGCACCCTCGATCTTCCCAGCTCGGCCAGCAAGCGCATCGAGGTTCCTCTACGTCCCATGCTCGGTCGCGTCGCCGTCGCTCCGGCCGGCGAAGAGGAGTTCGGCGGCCTCTGGCCGGGCGACTTCGGCGGCAATCTGGACGCGTCCGACGTCGCGCAAGGGGCGACCGTTCACCTTCCCGTCTTCCACGAGGGCGCGCTCTTCTACTACGGCGATGGTCACGCGCTGCAGGGCGACGGCGAAATCGTGGGATCGGGTCTCGAGACGACCATGGATGTGACGTTCCGATTCGAGCTGATCAAGGGCAAGCGTATCCGCTGGCCGCGGATCGAGAACGACGAATACATCATGGTCGCCGGCAGCGTGCGGCCGCTCATCGATGCGCTACGCATCGCCTATGTCGAGCTCATCGACTGGCTCGTCGCCGATTACGGCTTCGACAAGATGGACGCGTATCAAATCGCGTCGCAGGTCGGCGTCGTCCGCGTGGCCAACGTCGTCGATCCGAATTACACGGTCATTGCAAAGTTTCCGAAGAAGCTGCTGCCGCCGCGACCGAACTGATTGTGTTCTGCCAAGAGTCCATCGCCCCACCCGCGTGCGAAGTATGCGAGCATGGAACGTGCTCGCCACCGGTTACCCGGCAGCATCTCGCGTCTTTCTCCTGTCTCCCGCCTACTGTGGTGGGCGCCGCGCGCAGGCGCTGCTCTCGCCGCGGGCGCGAGGGGAGATGGCCGGTCGACTCGCCAGCGGCGCCTTGACCCTGGCGGATGCGTTCGCGTTCATGAGCGGCCTGTACTTCCGGGGAAAGCTGGCCTACGCCCACGCCTTCACCGCGTCCGAGTCGGCGAGTTGGGCGCGAGTGATCACGCCGACGCGAGGGCTGCAACCGCTCGATCTCATCGTGTCGCCCGCGCTCATCGAAGAATTTGCCTCGGTAGACGTGGCGAGCGGCGGCGAGCGGTTTCAGGGGCCGCTCGAGCGCGATGCGTGGGAGGTGGCGTCGCGGCTCGGACCCTGCGATCGGGTCGTGCTGCTCGGCAGCATTGCCACCGACAAGTACGTCGCCATTCTGTCTCGGGTCTTCGCGCACCGGCTCGTGTGCCCGTCGGCGTTCGTCGGCCGCGGCGACATGAGCCGCGGGGCGCTGCTGCTGCGCAGTGCCGCCGCTCGAACCGAGCTCGAATACATGCCGCTGTCGTCGGCCGTCGTTCGCCGGGGCCGGCGGGCACCCTCGATCAACGCCGACGCCGCTGGCTGCTAGAGCGGCGAGTCGATCGTACCGGCGAGCGAAGTGCCCCTCGACAGGCTCGGGGCGCGGCCCCACGCGCCGCGAAACCCTTGGCTAGTTCATCGATCGCCGCATCAACTTGGCGCCGAGGGCCCGCAACGACGCGCTCAAGCCACGACGTTCCGCGGTCGTCTCGCGCCGCCCCGGCGGCGCCGCGACCGGCGAAGGCGGCTTGGTGGGCGTGGAGTGCTCCGCCTTCTCGAGGAGGGTTTTCAAGCTGTGGAGATAGCCGCCTTCAATCAGCATCGCGAACCGCCGTGTGCAGGATGTCGACCCGCGTCTTCAAGGCCGGTGCCACGGACGCTTCTGCGCTCTGCCCACGAATCTGCAAATGACCGCCCGCGGTCCGCGCGACCGTGAGACGGTTTTGTCTGCGCTGTGACGGATTGGAGGCGCTTCCCGCTTGCGTGTGAGGCAATCTCGCAATTGCGCCTGCCGCCTGCCGCCTGCCGTGTGCCGTGTGTGCGACCAGGAATGGTTCAATACACGCGCGAGGCCGCGGCATCGAAGAACGCGGTGATGAGATCGCGGCGGTCGAGGATCGGTTCGAGCTCGTCCTTGCCCAACCAGCGGCCGAGCCGCTTCTCGAGCGTGGCCGCGTCGAGAGCCTTCAGCGCTTTCAGGAACGCCTTGTCGCAGCGCTCGAGGTTCTTGTCGTTCCGCAGCTTCTCGCTCCGCCTGAATGCACGGGTGTGGTCGATCATCCACACCTTCCACCGCGCGTCGATCAGCATGTTGCCGAGATTGCGATCCGTGTTTTCGATCAGTTGATCGAAGATTCGCAGCGTCCAGAGCTGTCGGTTCCAAGCCTCGCGGTCTGGCGCCTGCACCTTCTTCTTCAGCCGCTCGCCCTCGTCCATCAGCACATCGTCGACCCACCACGTAAACGACGCGTCTTTGCCGGCATGCTTTCGTTCGACCGTCGTAGGAACCATGTCGAGGTCGAGCATCAGGCTCAGGTGATAGGCGGCGAGGTTGTAACGCCACGTGTCACGAAAGCCGATCTCCGTGCCTCGCTTGCTTTGAAAGACATCATGGCGCTCGTCGACCACTTGAATGCTGGCGTCGTGTGTGGTCGTCCCGTCGGTGAGCGTTGCACGCAGGGTGCGCGTCACGCCTTTGCCCATTTCCCTGGTCCGCACGATCTTCGCGCGTTCGAGGAATAGCTCCTGCTCGGCGCGGCTCAGCGTGCGCGCGGTATCAGGCGCGGCCGGCGCGACGCCTTGGCCAGCGAGCGTCGCGGGCGGCAATCCCGCATGGAGAGCGAACGTGAGCAAGAGTGCCAACCAGCCAAGGGCCCTGTTGCCCTTGACATCCCCCTTCCCCGGCCCTCGGCTGGTTCGCGTGTCTTTTTGGCGCGCTCCGCGCGCCCGGAGCGCCATGCTGGCCCACAGCGGGAACACAGTCGTCGTTAGGGACCGCATAGCGGTCCAGACGCGGGTGGCTGCGTGCGGGCGCGGTGCAGAGCGATGCATGGGGAATCTCCCTTGCGCAAAGCGACCGGGAGGCGGTGGTCGATCGCGCGCATTCTAGCGTAGAGCTGGATGCGGACAATGGTTTTTCCGCTTTACACTCGTTGCCGCTTGCCGCTTGCCGCTTGCCGCCTGCCGACTAGAATCGACAGGTGCGAATTGGAATCGATCTGGGGGGCACCAAGATCGAGGCAATCGCCCTCGGGCCAGACGGCAGCACGTGGTGGCGGAAACGGGTCGCCGCGCCCCGCGGCGAGTACGCCGCGACACTCCAGGCCGTGGTATCGCTCGTTTCCGAGGTGGAGCGCACCGTCGGCCAACAGGGAACGGTAGGCGTCGGCATGCCGGGCACCTTGTCACCGGCGACTGGCCTCGTCAAGAACTCGAATTCGACGTGGTTGAACGGACAGGCACTCGGCACCGACCTGCCGCGGCTGCTCGGTCGGCCGGTGCGGTTCGCGAACGACGCCAACTGCTTCGCATTGTCCGAGGCGGTCGACGGCGCGGCGGCGGGCGCACATGTGGTGTTTGGTGTGATTCTCGGGACAGGTATCGGCGGAGGTATCGTTGTCGATCGCCGCGTGATGACCGGCGCAAACGCGATCGCGGGTGAGTGGGGCCACAATCCCCTGCCGGCCGCGCAGAACGACGAGCGGCCCGGTCCACCCTGCTACTGCGGCCGCGCCGGTTGCATCGAGACCTTTCTCTCGGGATCGGGCCTGGTCAGTGACTTCATCTCGAAGCGGACGACACCGGCAAGCTCAGACACGGTGATGGCAATCGAGTCGCCGCGAGTATCCGCCGCTGATGTCAGCCGGCTGGCACGGGCCGGCGACGTCGACGCCCTCGCGGCTCTCGATCGCCATGCCGATCGCCTGGCGCGCGCATTAGCCAGCGTCATCAACGTGCTCGACCCCGACGTCATCGTCCTCGGCGGGGGACTCTCCAACATCGAGCGCCTGTACGCCGCCGTGCCGGCGCGCTGGGCAACCTTCGTATTTTCGGACCGGGTAGACACTCGATTGGTGCGCGCGGCCCATGGCGATTCGAGCGGCGTCAGAGGTGCCGCCTGGCTGTGGGAGGCCTCGTAAGAGCGGTGGGTGTTTGGCCACGAAGGAACTTCTCGAAAAACGCTTGAAGGTCTGTTCTTCGTGAGCTTCGTGTTGTTTCTTTCTGATCTCATTACTTCATTCACCCTTCGTCCTCGGCCTCACCGTCGATCGTGCCCCGCAGATAGAAGGCCCGTTCCGGCAGGGCAGACTGGCAACCCGATATGGTCGGCGCGCAAACGCCACCGGCCCCGGGAATCCGGCAAGTCGTCCCGTGGCTGTTGACAACGCCGCCGAAAGTCCGCAACGTAGCCCCCGCCATGCGTACCTTCCGTGCCACGCTTCTTGTCGCCGTGACAACCATCGCGCCAATCGCGGCCGACGGCTTGACCGAGGGCGATCGCCAGCGCCTGCTCGCGCACCTCGAGATGACCGAACACTGGCTCGAGAGCGAAGTGAACGGCCTGACCGACCGACAGCTCCAATTTCGCGCGACCGCCGACACGTGGAGTGTCATGGATGTCGTCGAACACCTCGCCGTCGCGGAAGCTCAGTATTGGTCCCGGTTGCAGGACTCGATGAAGCAGCCGCCGTCCGACAAGAAGCCCGAGGCCACCGATGCGGCCATCCTCTGGTACGGCATCGATCGAACCAATCGAGCTCGCACGGGGGAAGTCCGCGTCCCTACGGGCCGGTGGAAGGATGTCCGCGAAGCGCTCGCCGAATTCCGCAAGCAGCGAGCAACGATGAAGGAGTACGCAAAGACGACGACGGACGATCTGCGGTCGCGAATGCTCCTCGAAGGCAACCAGGACGTGTATCAATGGTTTCTGATGATCTCGAGCCACTCACAGCGGCATATCCTCCAGATTCGCGAGATCAAAGAGAGCAAGGGTTACCCGAGCCGCTAGACTCGATCCGATCGCGTCGCGCTACGCCGCGCGTGCGGGGACCGCGTCCAATCGCAGCCTGAACTCGCGGCGGAGGAGCAGCAGGTTCGTCGCCAATTGCAGCAGGATCGAGACGACCGCCAGATACCAAATCCACCGCAGCTCGAAGCCCGGCACTCGGGCGAGCACAAACGCGGGGATCGTCACCACGACGATACGCACGAGCGACGTGATGAGGGCCGGCATCGTGTTGCCCATCGCCTGAAACATGCTCGAGCCGACGAAGGTGATGCCGGACGCGACGAAGCTCCAACTGACGATGAGCAGGTACTCACGGCCGACGGCGACAACCAGTGGATCGTCCGAGAAGAAGCGGATCATGGCTTCGGGCGCCACTTGAAAGATCACCGTGAGGCCGGCCATTGCGGCTGCCGCCAACGCCGCCGCCACCTTGAACGTATGGCGGACGCGATCCGCCGCTTGCGCGCCGACGTTCTGTCCGGCGACAGAGGCCACGGCGAAGCCAAGCGCGACGACCGGTAAGAAGCCCGATTGCACGAGCCGCATCCCGATACCGAAGCCCGCCTGCGCGGCTGCGCCGAACGGGCGGCTGATCGCGTAGACGACGAACAAGTAGACCGCCATGAGGAAGAACTCGGCGCCAGCCGGGAGGCCGATCTTGAGCATGGCGGACCACAGCCGGAGCTGCGGCTTCCAGTCAGCCGGCACGAAGACAAGCATGGCATCGGCCTTCACGAAATAGAGCGAGAGCCATACCGTCCCGACCCCGACTGCGATGAACGTTGAGATAGCGGCGCCGATGACGCCCATGGCCGGCACGCTCTGCCAGCCGAAGATCAGGAAGGGCGCCAGCACCATGTTGAGGATCACCGTTGCCGTCTGCACCACCATGCTGGGCTTGAAGTTTCCTGCTCCGCGCAGCGCCGCGCTCATCGCCGACACGGCAAACTGCAAGGCCATGGCCGGCAGATACCAGAGGAGATAGTCGGCCGCCATCCGCGCCGTCAGCGGATCGGCGCTCATCAGGGTGGCGTAGCGGGTGCGCAGGGCCATGGCGATCACGAGGAAGAGAAGCGCGACGACGATGGCCAGCACCTGCGATTGGTTGAAGATCAGCAACGCGCGTGCGCGATCCTTGCGCCCAGCGGCATGCGACACGAGCGTCGTGGTCCCGACGCCCAGCATCTGGGTGATGGCGAGGACCACGAACGTCAGGTTGCCGGCAACGCCGACCGCGGCCACAGCCTCTTTGCCGAGGCGGCCCACCCAGTAGAGGTCGACGAGGAAGTACAGCGTCTGGAAGATCATCGTGACCAGCATGAAACTGGTCGTCGTGAGCAAGTGCCGCGAGATCGAGCCGCTGGTGAGATCATGCATCGCGTGTCAGTGCCTTTGCACGAGCCACGATAGCAGGCAGGACAAGTCAACGAGGGAAATTCAGCGCTAGTGGAAGCCGTCGAGGGGAGAGGCGGCGAACGCTCGGATCGAGGAGAGGCGGGGGAGGCCTGCGGGCAAAACAGATGGTCGAGCTGAAACCTGTCAGTCCGACATCAGGATCCAGGCCGTTTTTGCCGGGCGCTTGACCATGGCGTCGACCGAGCGCTGAACCGCCGCCAGCATGCCGGACAGGTGATACCGGCACTCGACTGACCCTTCGGCGTCGGTGGACGTCAAGCGCCAGCGGCCGGCGATCCGCTCGAGTCGCGTTGACGAACCGTCTTGATAGACCCGAACGTACACCGGACACTCGAGTGCTGACGACATAAGCTCCCTTGGCTCAGTGGCGAGTCGAGCAAGACGAAGAGGGAAACGCGCCCGCGCTCATGATTCCCTCGGCGTCCGCTGCCGCTCGGTGAGCAAGGTCCACGCCATGGTCAAACCGTCGTCAAACCATGCACCCCCAAGCAAGTGGGTCATCTGTACGACGTGTCACCGACGCCCCGCACGTCGTCGCCGTCGATCAGTGACAGAGAGTGTCAGCGGATCGGTCAATACATAAGCTGCTCGGACAGTCGGTTGACGCGTGCGGCATCGGTTCGCGGCTACTCCGAGCCGTCGGCGCGGGTGACTTCGAGCGAGCGACCGTCGGCGTCTCGGACCAGCCGTAGCTGCCACGGATTGCAGCATACCTCACAGTCCTGAACCCACACGCCCTTCATCTCGGGCTCGAGATAGATGTCGACCTCTTCGCCGCAGTACGGACAGGTGACGTGGAATTCTGAATTCATGGTCGGTGCTGAGCGGTTTTGCTTGCTGCCTTCTGCCTTTTCCTGATGTTGCAGCCACGTCATACTGATTTCGTGACCGTTCGGAAGTTGACGCTTGCGCTGCTGGCGCTCGGCGGCGTGGTGTGGCTCGCCGCCATCGTCTCGACGCCGTCCGTGCTGCACGCGAGCCGCGACGACACGCGCTGGAATGGGGTAGCGACCCTCACCTATGTCGTAGGCGCCGTGATCTGCCATCAGCGACCGGAGCGATCCTTTCACACGGCCGGCATCAAGTGGCCCGTCTGTTCGAGGTGCACCGGCCTGTACGCCGGCGCCGCATTCGCATTGCTGCTGTGGCCGATCGTTCGGCGGGTCTCTTCCAGCCCCGCCTGCTCGGAGACCTTTAAGGTAGACTGAACGCCGTTTGCCTCCTGCACTCATCTCCCTGGCCGCGTGGGTCGTCCCCGGCGCCGGCCATCTCTGGCAAGGCCGCCGGCAGAAGGGTGTCATCTTCCTTATTACGCTGCCGCTGATGTTTGCGATTGGCCTCTGGCTGGGCGGGCGGTTGTTCCCGTTCGAGTTCAGCCAACCCCTCGTCGTGTTAGCGGCGTTCGCGAATCTCGGGTTGGGCGTGCCGTATTTCGCCGCGTCCGCACTCGCCTTGGGAAGCGGTGCAGTCACGGCGCCCTCCTACGAATATGGCAACGCCTTTCTCATCGTCTCCGGGTTGTTGAACATGCTGGTCGTGCTCGATGCCTACGACATCGCGCTCGGACGGAAATGATGACCAGCCATTTCGGCCTGCTCGTACTCTTCGGGTTCTTCGTGTCGCTGACCTTCGCCGTGCTGATGCGAGACGTGCCTGCCGAGCAGCTCGCGCTCGGCGCAAAGCTGTGGGGCAGTTTCATCGGCGTCGGCCTCGCGCTCGGCTGGCTCATGGCTCCGCTCCCGTTGTAGAGCCAAGGGCCGATTCCTTCATTCCCGCATTCCCTCATTCCTTCATTCCGGCATGTCCCGCGCCCTGTTCCTCTGGCTCCCGGTGGTCGCTTACATGGCGGCGATCTTCTACCTCTCGTCTCTGAGCTTTCCGCCTGCCCCGCAGGAAGTGTCGGACAAGACGTTGCATGTTGCCGCCTATGGTGGTCTCGCCCTCGTCGCATTGCGCGCGCTCGCCGGTGGCCGGTGGACAGGTGTCACGCTCGGCACCTTGATCGGATGCTGGGCGATCGGAACGGCCTACGGCCTCACGGACGAATGGCATCAGCGATTCATCGAGGGACGATCGCCGGAGCTGGCCGACGTCTCCGCAGACGCACTGGGCGCGGCGATCGGCGCGATCGCGGCGGGGGCGTGGAGTATAATCAGACGTTTATGAGCTTCGAGAATATCCTCGTCGAGCACGAGGATCGCGTCGCCGTTGTCACGATCAACCGACCCAAGGTGTTGAACGCGCTCAACGGCCAGACCATCGCCGAGCTCCGCACGGCGATGGGCGAGCTCAAGGCTCACGACAATGTGCGAGCGATCGTGCTCACGGGTGCCGGTGAGAAATCGTTCGTGGCCGGCGCCGACATCAACGAGCTGGCGGTGCTCTCGCCGGTCGAAGGCAAAGAGCACGCGCGCAGTGGGCAGCGTGCCTTCGACGAGATCGAGCGGCTCGGGAAGCCCGTGATTGCGGCCATCAACGGCTTCGCGCTCGGTGGCGGATGCGAGCTGGCCATGGCCTGCACTGTGCGTCTCGCGGCCGACACGGCCAAGCTTGGCCAACCCGAGATCAACCTGGGCATCATTCCGGGGTACGGCGGCAGCCAGCGATTGCCGCGCCTCGTCGGCGTCGGCGTGGCGCTCGAGATGCTGCTCACCGGCGAGATGATTCCGGCGGAGCGCGCGTTGCAGATCGGTCTCGTCAATCGTGTGGTCCCCGCCGCGGAGTTGATGGCCGAAGCGAAGAAGCTGGCCGGGTCGATGGCGTCGAAAGCGCCGATTGCCGCGCGCTATATCCTCGAAGCGGTCACCGCCGGTGCCGACATGCCGCTGGCCGAAGCGCAGTATCTGGAGACGGCGCTCTTCGCCGCGATCGCCTCGAGCGAGGACACAAAGGAAGGGACGCGCGCCTTTCTCGAGAAGCGCAAGCCGGAATGGAAAGGTCGGTGAGGTGCGCGTCGCCGTCATCGTCTCGCGGTTCAACGACTTCATCACCGAGCGGCTGCTGAGCGGCGCGGTCGACGCGCTCCGGGAGGCGGGGCTCGACGAGGATGCCGTCGAGGTCCTCTACGTGCCCGGCGCATTCGAGATTCCGATCGCCGCGCAGCGTGCCGCCGAAGGGGGGCGTGTTGAGGCGGTGGTGTGCCTGGGCTGCCTCATTCGCGGCGCCACGCCGCATTTCGAGCTCATTGCGGCGGCGTGTGCTCAGGGCATCATGGCGGCCGCGGCAGCGACCGGCGTCCCGATGGCGTTCGGCGTGCTCACGACCAATTCGGTCGAGGAGGCGGTCGAGCGCGCCGCGCCCGGTGACGCCAACAAGGGGCGGGAGGCGGCGCTCGCGGCGCTCGACATGGGTCGTCTGTTCGCGCGGCTCGGAGATGGCCGCGGATGACCGACCCGCACGCGCCGCGCTGGCAAGGGCGGCGGCGGGCTCGCGAAGGCGCCCTTCAGATCTTGTATCAGGTCGAAGTCGGGCAGCTCGGTGTCGGCGACGCGTCCATGCTTCGCGCCATGGTCGGCGCCCCTGACGACACTTTCGATCTGGATGACGCGTCGCAGGCCTACGCCGATGCGCTGGCGCGTGGGGCGCTCGAGCAGCGCGCGGACCTCGACGCGCGCCTGGCGGACGCGGCGCGTAATTGGCGGGTCGAACGGATGGCGGTGGTCGATCGCCTCGTCCTCCGCCTCGCCCTGCACGAGCTGATGGCCCATCCCAGCACCCCGCCACGCGTCGTCATCGACGAGGCCATCGAGCTTGCGCGTCGCTACAGCGGCGACCAGGCCGCACGCTTCGTCAACGGCGTGCTCGACGGCGTGTTCAAGAAGCTTCGCGACGAAGGGGCGATCGTGGAGTGAGATCGGACATCTCATGAGCAACGAGGCCGTTCAGATCGAACAGCGTCGAGCCAATCTCGATGCCATCACGCAGTTGGATATCCGTCCGTATCCCACCGAGTATCAGGCGTCACATACGGTCAGCGCCCTGGTCGATCTTGGAAGTGCCCGCACCGCTGCCGAGCTCGAGAGCGAGCGCGTGGAAGCGTCTGTGGCCGGCCGCGTCATCGGCATTCGCAGCTTCGGCAAGACGAGCTTCCTGGTGGTGTCGGACGGGCGGCGTCAGGTGCAAGCCTATCTCCGTCAGGATGCGCTCTCGCCGCGCGACGTCGAGCTGTCCCGGCTGCTCGACGTCGGCGATCAGATTGGCGTCGCCGGTCATCTGTTTCGCACCAAGACGAATGAGCTCTCCATCTGGGCCTCGCACCTGGAGTTTCTGGCCAAGTGCCTCGTGCCATTGCCCGAGAAGTGGCACGGTCTGCAGGACATCGAGACCCGCTACCGTCAGCGTTATGTCGATTTGATCGTCAACCCTGAGGTGCGACAGGTCTTCGAAGTGCGCACCCGGACCATCGCCGCCGTCCGCGACTTCCTGACCGCGCACGGGTTCCTCGAGGTCGAGACGCCGATGATGCAGCCGATCGCCGGCGGCGCGCTCGCCCGACCGTTCGCGACCTATCACAACGCGCTCGACATGAAGCTCTATCTGCGCATCGCGCCAGAGCTCTATTTGAAGCGGCTCGTCGTCGGCGGCATGGAACGGGTGTTCGAGATCAATCGCAACTTTCGCAACGAGGGGATCTCGACACAACATAACCCCGAGTTCACGATGCTCGAGTTCTACTGGGCCTATGTCGACTACCAGCGGCTGATGATGTTCACCGAGGAACTGTTGACGACGGTGGCGAAACAGGTCCTTGGAACCGTGGAGCTTCCGTTTGGCGCGCATACCATCGATCTGAAGGCGCCGTTTCGCCGCCTGTCCCTTCGGCACGCGGCCGCCGAGGAAGCGTCTCGGCGCCTCGGTGCGGTGGTGACGGTCGACGACCTCCGAGACGAGCTGCGGGCGCGCGACGTTGCGACCCGGCTGAAAGTGGATACGCCGCCTGGAAGCGGTGCCGGCAAGCTGGCCACGTTGATCTTCGAGCACCTGTGGGAAGATCAGCTCATCCAGCCGACCTTCATCTTCGACTTCCCGACCGACGTGTCGCCGCTCTCGAAGCAGCGCATCGACGATCCCGACACCGTCGAGCGCTTCGAGCTCTATATCGGGGGCTTCGAGGTCGCCAATGCGTTCAGCGAGCTCAACGATCCAGACGAGCAGCGCCGGCGCTTCGAGGCACAGCTTGCCGATCGTGCGCGCGGCGACCACGAGGCGCACGTCATGGACGAGGACTACGTGCGCGCCCTCGAGTATGGCCTGCCGCCCGCCGCCGGCGAGGGCCTCGGCATCGATCGTCTCGTGATGCTGTTGACCAACTCGCCGTCCATCCGGGACGTGATTCTGTTCCCCCTGATGCGGCCGCGAGCAGGCGATAAGGCTTCCACGGCGCAGAGCTCGCCAGACTCTGCACTCTAAACTCTGAATTCTGCCTATGCCCTTCGAGCTCCACGTCGCGCTGCGTTACCTTCTCGCCAAGCGGCGGCAGGTGTTCATCTCGGTCATCTCGCTGGTGTCCACTCTCGGCGTGACCGTCGGCGTCATGGCGCTCGTCATCGCGCTGGCGCTGATGACCGGACTCCAGCAAGAGCTGCGCGATCGCATGTTGGGTTCGACCGCTCACGTGTTCGTCTTCAACCGCGCCGGCATCCCCGACTACCGGGCCGAGATCGAGCGGCTCGAAGCCATCCCAGGCGTCGTCGCCGGCGCGCCCGCCATCATCGCGCGCGCGCTCATCACTGGACCTCGCGGCGATGGCTTCCTAACGGTGAAGGGCATCGATCCGGTGCTCGAGCGCGAAGTCACCGAGATCGGCCGCGCGGTCACGAGCGGAAGCTTCGACGCGTTGTCGTCCGAAGGCGACGACCAGGTGCCAGGGATTCTCATCGGACACGAGCTGGCAGGCACGCTGGGTGCGTTCACGGGCGACTCGGTCACGTTGCTCTCGCCGCAGGGGACGTTGTCGCCGATGGGCGTGTTCCCGCGGCAGCGCCGGCTGCGCGTGGTGGGAATCTTCCGGCTCGGCCTCTTCGAGTTCGATCAGTCGTACGGCTTCGTCACATTGGAAACGGCAGGACGTCTGAGCGGACAGGCGACGCCAGAGCACATCGAGCTCCGCGTCGACGATATCTACGAGGCACCCACTGTCGCCGACCGCATCTCGGCCGAGATGGGCCCCGATTATCTGACCCAGGACTGGTCCGATCTCAATCGCCCACTCTATTCGGCGTTGTGGCTCGAGAAGATTGGGATGGGCATCGGGATCGGGCTGATCGTCGCCGTTGCCGCCTTGAATATCGTGGCCTCCCTCATTCTCTTGGTGATGGAGAAGACACGCGACATCGCCATCCTGAAGACCATGGGGGCCTCAGCCAAGAGCATCATGCTCATCTTCCTGCTGCAGGGCATGATCATTGGTCTCGTCGGCACGGTGGTCGGCGCAACCGCCGGTGTCGCGATCTGCCGCGTGATGGATTACTACCGTGTCATCAGCATCCCGAGTGACGTGTATCAGGTGACCTACCTGCCGTTCCGAGTGTTGCCATGGGACCTCGCCACGACCATCGTGGGCGCGGTCATCGTTTGCTTCCTCGCCACGCTCTATCCCTCACGTCAGGCCGCCCGCCTCGATCCGGCGCAGGCGCTGAGGTACGAGTGATCGCCGCCGGCGAAGAAGGCCACCGGGTTGCTCTGGCGAGTCACGAGAGCAACCCGGTGGCTTCGTCCCGACACGAAGGCCACGAAGAGTCAAATGACGCCGCTCCACTCATTTCTTTTCTGTTCTTCGTGGCCTTCGTGATCTTCGTATTGTCCTTTCCACTGGCCGAGGTCTAGTGCCGTTCGTCATCGCTTCGGGTCTGAATAAATCCTACGAGGTGGCCGGCAACCGCCTCCACGTGCTGCGCGATCTCGACTTGAGCGTCGATCGCGGCGAGATGGTGGCCATTGTCGGGGCCAGCGGCGTGGGCAAGAGCACGCTGCTCCACGTGCTCGGCGGCCTCGATCGCGCCGATTCGGGTCGAGTGCAGGTAGGCGCGACCGACCTCGCGTCGGTCGCCGACGCCGAGCTCGTCGCCTTCCGCAACCGCCACGTGGGGTTCGTGTTTCAGTTCCATCACCTGCTCCCGGAGTTCAACGCGCTCGAGAATGCGGCGATGCCGCTGCGCATCGCCCGATTGAAGACCGGCGACGCCCACCCGAAGGCCGAGGCGCTGCTGCGCAAGGTGGGACTGGGTGAGCGACTCACGCACCGTCCCGGCATGCTGTCGGGCGGCGAACAGCAGCGGGTCGCCGTGGCGCGCGCGCTCGTCATGCAGCCGTCGCTCCTCCTCGCCGACGAGCCCACAGGCGATCTCGACGAAGGAACCGCCGACGCCCTGCACGCGCTGCTCCGCGACATGCACGGCGAGTTCGGCCTCACCGCGGTGATCGCCACCCACAATCCTCGCCTTGCGCAACAGTGCGATCGGGTGCTGCGCCTCGAGAACGGACGCCTACGCGAATCGTCGCCCCGATCCTAAATCTGTCGCCCGTCGAGCCTCGCCGCGCCCTTCCAGCCGGCCGCGTCGCGTCGCCCGGATCCGGCGAGCGTGAAAATCACCCGATTGCTGCGCGCCACTACGCATTCAGGCGCGCCTGGAACG